>QHOP01000044.1 GCA_003219345.1 Verrucomicrobiota bacterium | reverse complement strand
CCTCGCAAGTGTCGGTTCAGTCGCTCGATCAGTTCCGGCAGGGGTGTATGGCTCTGCTGTGGGTTGACCAGTTGCCGCAGCGCCTCCCGTTCCCGCGCCATCGCCTTGCGGGATGGTTGCAGGTTCCAGTAGCGCCCGCCGCGCCCGTATTGGTCGCGGTCATACCGAAAGGTGTAGCCCAGGAAATCCAGGCTCTGGCCGATCTGTCGCAAGTTCAACACGCGCGTTTTCTCGCGGTTGAGCTGCAACCCCAGCCACCTCTCCAGTTTGCCCTCGATCCACCCGCGCAGTTGTGGGCTGATGTGGCGGGCCAGTATGACAAAGTCGTCGGCGTAGCGAACCAGCTTTGCCTTGGCCCATTGCGCCGGTCCATCCCCCCGTTCAAACAGGTGGTCAAACCAGTGCAAGTAGATGTTGGCCAGCAACGGACTGAGCACGCCTCCTTGCGGAGTGCCTCGGTCATTGCGCTGCACCGTCGGTGGCTTTGTGCCTTTCGGCGGTTCCACTACCGGTGCCTTCAGCCATTGCCTAATCAACCCCAGGACCGAGCCGTCCACCACGCGCATCCGCACACAGGCGATGAGCTTGTCGTGCGCAATGCTATCGAAGTAGCCGGCCAAATCCGCGTCATACACTGCCGTCTGGCCTTTCTTGAGGTGCTTTTGGATGATGCGCAGCGCATCGTGGGCCGACCTGCCGGGTCGAAACCCGTGCGAACAATCTTCAAAATCCGCTTCGAAGATTGGTTCCAGGATCAGCAACACCGCTGCCTGCACCACCCGGTCCCGCACCGTCGGTATGCCCAACGGCCGCAGTTTCCCATTGGGTTTGGGGATGTAAACCCGCCGCACCGCTTGGGCGCGATAGGTCTTGTCCCTCAAGCTCCATTGGATTTCGTCCAGAAACGCCGCTTCCCTTTCCGGGGTAGCGCAAATCTGGTCGATGCTCACTCCATCTACGCCCGGTGCCCCGTCGTTGCGCCGTACCGCTGCCCAGGCAGCTTCCAGCACGTCCCGCCGACACACCAACGCGTAGAGACTGTAGAAGCGAAACCGCTTCTGTTGTTTGGCTTTCTGACCCAGCTTCTGTCTCAGGGCCTGGAGGCTCGGCGGCAGAGTGGCTTCCCGAAAGCTAAGCTCCTCTGTCGTTTGTTCTGTCGTAGAAGTTTTCACCTCAATCAGCTCCATTCCCCTCTGACTCGGCTTGACTCTGGCCAGGGCTCCTTGGCTCCCTCCCGGCTTGACCGAGAGTTCTTCGCTACTATGAGCCCATCCGACACCGCGATTCGGCCCCGCTCACGGTTATGGCTTCCCGCCAGGGGTTGTCCCTTGAAGACTCCGAACCGGGTCTCCCAAGTTCCTGCTGGTTCTTTCCGCGCGCGCTGTCTCCTTCCACCCCGGGGAGTCCGGTCGGTGCACATGATCGATGCTTCCCGACCGATGCTGGCTTCATCATATTCGGCACTCTGGCCACTCCCAATTTCGCGTAACGAGGCCGTACCGAGTTCGCGGGACGCTACGGCTCGCGCCTTGACCTTCCCCAGCCTCGGCGGACAGGATCGCTCCCGCCCGCCTTGGGGTCGGCTACATGGCTTTCGATCTGTTACCATGATTAACACGTTGCAGTTAACTAGAACCACCAGGCTTTACTTGGCGCTTTCCGAATGACGCGAATTCCAAAATCCGAGCCGCGCGGAGTAACGCCCGCGGCGCGCTCTTCCTCTCCTCCTCGACCGAGGAGAGGGCGGGGGGAGGACTCGAGACGGTAGGACGAACCGCCTTCATTCCGCGTTCAATGTTGAACGTTCGATGTTCGATGTTCGATGTTAAACGCTCAACGCTCAGCCTTCAACCTTCAACGCTCGATGTTCACCGCTCCCCTCGCTCTTCCCGTTTAGCGGTGGGGCGAGACTCCGTCGAGCCCTGTTCCTGCCTTTCGTCATTCCACCTTCCGCGTTCCATGTTCAACCTTCTGCGGCGAGCGCACGTTGGGCGGTTTGAACAGGAGCCAACGGAGGCAACAGAGGTAGACTCGAGCCTCTGTTTTCTCGGTTACCTCCTGTTGAATTTGGCGGCCGAAGCGTTCGCGCCGATGAGGCGGATTTCTTTTCGTGTATTTGGCGTGTTTCGCGGTTACATTCCCCAGCGCAGTGACCAAGTCGGTCGTCACCGCGCTGTCGCAAGAGCGAGGGACCATAGAAACTTTGAAGACATGGACACATCAGCGCCGAATCAGAGCGTGGAGCCAACGGGAGACAGCCCTAGCGCCCAGAGCGTTTTCGTGAGCCAGGGGCGGCTACCTCCCGTGGCTCACGCTTTTCGTTGGGCTGTTGCCATGAGAGCGATCGTTGCTGCCTTTGTCATACTAGTCATGGCAGCTACGTATGCTGCGGAGAACGCTTACAACTTTAGCGTCACCAACCAGAGCGGGGAAGTTCTCGGCTCAGGCAAAATTCGCCTCCCGTTCAAGTTTGGTGCGGACGGCAAGGGAACCGCCGACTGGCAGTTCACCCCGACGCAAGCCGCCTCCACAAATAAATATTGGATGAAGGCCAAAGCCCGACTTGCGAGGGGCGGAGGAAAAGCTAGGGCAGAGTGTAAGGACTCCTGGTTCACCTTGGATTTCAATCCCGGTTGGAGCGACAACAACGTCACCGTATCGTGGGCGCTCAAGAAGCGAGAGTCGGGAAACTTATACCTTGCGGATTTCTCCGGCGGGCATCCGTGCGCATCATTCCGGATTTCACAGCCCGCTGCACCTAATGGCGGCCTGGCGAGCCCCACCAATTCGGAAGCTGCGGGATCGGGCCGCCATCGGTGAGTTCGTTAGACGGCTACAAAACATCTCACGTCATTCAGCAGGATAACAATGCCAAACCCCTTCCAATCGTTATTCGCGGCGATACTCGATGATGATCGCGCCAAAGTAAAACAGTTGCTCGATAACGACCCCGTCCTGACCAAACGCGGCGTTGCCGAGGAGGAGCGTTACGAATCGAGAATTGCGCACTGGATATATTCAAGGGATACCGTTTTACATGTCGCCGCAGCCGGTTATCGGGTTGAGATCGCAAGGATGCTTTTGGCCAGCGGGGCGGATTCGGGCTCGGCAAGGAACCGTCGCTGTAGTCAGCCCCTGCACTACGCCGCGGATGGCTACCTGGATAACCCCTTTTGGAACGCCAGACGACAGGTTGCGATGATTCGTGTTCTGCTCAAAGCGGGATCCAATATTGATGCACAGGACAAGAATGGGGCTACACCCCTCCACCGCGCGGTGCGCACCCGATGTGCTGCCGCCGTGAAGTGTTTTCTGGATGCAGGTGCCGATCCGACAATCCGAAACAAACCCGGCTCCACCCCCTTCCATCTTGCGGTGCAAAACACGGGCCGCGGCGGTTCCGGCGCGGAGAAGGCACGGACAGCACAGCGTGAGATTCTTCAGGCGTTTCTTGAGCGTGGCATCAGCCCGGCCCTCAAGGACGCGAAGGGCAAGTCCGTCCTGGAATGGGCCCAAAGCGATGGGATTCGCCAAATTCTTTCAGGCAATGCCATCTAACCATGAGTTCGTATGAGTCCACAACCCCTTATTTGCGTGCGCGATGTTGAGGCGAGCAGTCGCTGGTATCAACGTCTCCTTGGCTGTCAGGGTGCGCATGGCGGCCCTGAGTATGAGCGGCTCGTTTCGCACGGCAGGCTGATTCTTCAATTGCACCGATGGGATGTTGAGCATCATCATGGTCGCATCGGAGACCCAAACATCACGCCATACGGAAATGGCGTGCTCCTGTGGTTTGAACTCGACGACTTCGACGCAGCCATGGGACGCGCTGAGAACCTGAAGGCTCAGATCGTCATGCCACGCCATCGCAATCCTCCCGACGGTAACGGCGGTCCGAACCATTGGGAAGTCTGGCTCCGCGATCCCGACGGCTACTCGGTGGTGCTCGCCAGCCCGGACGGATCAGCGGATGGGAATTGGAGACCTTAGCGTTGGCCAAACGACCGCACATCAGCATGAAAACACGATCCAAATTGCTCGGATTCCCGGCTGCGCTTGGACTGGCTTGCCTCATAGGATGCGGGGCACCCAACCGCGGTTCGGAGACGGTCGCCGAGGGAATTATTTTTTCGGTCGAGTATCAAATGGAAGGAGGGCGGACGGGAGGGTTCACCCGCTTGAACAACTCGAAAGCCGTTCCGGGCGGAACCGGCAGTTGGAACATTGATGCGCATGGACGACTGACGCACGAGTTTCTCATCATCACGAGACCCCAGAGGAAGGATCTGGGACCGCAGGTGATTCCAGTGCACCGTCTCGTCAATATTCAGTTTGGCGATGGCGGCATCCAGCAGGTTAACGAGAGTCAGCCGAAACCGGATTGACTGGTGAACACGACAAATGACGTGCGAATATCAAGCCGCCGCCGCGCGTAACCCGGCCATCGCGCTGCGGCTGCAATCGCGGCCCCTCGTCCACCCTCCGCAGTGCTGCTACGGAGGACGGGCGGGCCTGGTCGCTGGATCGTTATCCACAGAAGGGAACGCGAGATGACCGCAGAAGAATTTCGGAAGATGGCGCTCTCATTCTCGGGAGCGGTCGAGTCAGCGCACATGAAGCACCCGGACTTTCGCATCGAAGGAAAGATTTTCGCGACGCTCGGCTACCCGGACGAAAGCTGGGGCATGGTGAAGCTGACGCCGGAACAGCAGCGCTCGTTCATCAAAAATGCGCCAAGCGCGTTTAACCCTTGCAGCGGCGTTTGGGGACAGCGCGGCGCAACGAACGTCTATCTCGCGTCGGCGAAGAAGGATGTGCTGAATGCCGCTCTCGACGCCGCATGGAAGAATTGCGTCAGGCCTTCACGAAACGTTTGGCGAAGCGGTCGGTTTGAGCACCGGCTGGCAACCAGAGCCTTACACACTTCCCATGAACCGACCCACCCCTGGCCCCTCCCAGGAGGGGAACTCGCAAGCGTGCCTCGACATTGACTCCCCTCCTCCGGAGGGGTTGGGGGTGGGTTCATGGTCCCAATGCGCGATGCTGGAATCGTGGAGGCTTCCCATGAACCCGGAGGAACATTCAACATCGAACATCCAACATCGAACATCCAACGCCGAACATCGAATGGCGGCGCGAATCCTCGCTCACTTCAGCGTTCGGTGTTCGATGTTGGACGTTCGATGTTTTCCCTCGGTTCAGGGGTTTCAACGCGCGAATTTTCATTTCGGAGAAACTTTCCATGAATCGCCTCCCCGTAGCGGCGTCTCGGCAGAGCGCCGCTGGCTGTTGTTCCCACGAATTGCGGCGCTCTGCCGAGACGCCGCTACGCCAGGGTTCATGGCCCCAATGCGTGCGCTTGCAAAATCATGTAGAGGTGACTCGCACTTTTCTCCAAGGCACAGACAAGCCGGGAAATTCGACACGAAGCCATGACCTGACGCCAATCACTGCTACTTTTCCACCGTCACATCGCCGCTGATGATGCGTTCCAGATGGCCGTGTTGAGTGCGGAGCAGCAACGCGCCATCGGCGTCGAGTGATTCGGCGCGACCCTGGATACGGCGGTCACCCATTTGAATGACGACCGCGCGGCCAATCGTGTTGCTGCGCTCCTCCCATTCATCCGCCACAAGTTCAAACTGGCAGGAGCAGACGCGGGCGTAGTCACGGTCCAATTCGCGCAGTATCTCCGAGGCAAGTGTGGCGCGACCCAGCATTTCGCCGGTTTCGATCCTGAGGGAAGTGGCCAGTTTGCGGAGGTCGGGTGGAAATTCACTCGCGCTCAAATTCACGTCCACACCGATGCCGAGGATGACATATTTCACGGTGTCGAGTTCCGCGTTCATCTCGGTGAGGATGCCCGCGACCTTCCTGCCGCGAATGACGATGTCGTTTGGCCATCTGATTTCCGCCGCCAGGCCGGTCTGGGAATGAATCGCGCGGACCAGCGCCGTCGCCGAGGCGATGGTCAGTTGGGTGACAGCCTGCGGATGAAGCCTCGGCCGCAACAGTACGGAGAACCAAAGCCCCTTTCGCATGGGGGACATCCATTTGCGGCCGAGGCGTCCCCTGCCCTTTGTTTGCGATTCGGCGAACACGACCACGCCTTCCTTCACGCCGTCGCGGGCGAGCTTTTCGATGACATCGTTGGTGGAGGTCGTTTCCCGGAAAACGCGAATGTCGCGACCAATGAATCTCGCTTTACCGAGGCGCGAGAGCAAATCATCAGCGTGCAAAACGTCCGGCACACTCAGCAGCCGATAGCCCTGGTGCGGACTGGCCACGATGTCGTAGCCGAGCGAACGGAGCTCCTCAATCCGCGCCCACACCGCCGCCCGGCTGATGCGAAGCCGCTGCGAGAGTTCCGCGCCGGACACGCCTTCATCATTGGCAGAGCGCAAAGCCGTCAAGATTTCCGAATCGATGCTCACAACGGATTGAGTCCTGAGTTTGCCGTTCCGCGTTTAGCGTCCAAAGTCCAGGGCGATATCGACCGCACGTGCCGAATGCGTGAGCGCGCCGACGGAGATGTAATCCACGCCGGTTTCCGCGATCTGCCTGACGTTGGCCAGGTTCACGCCGCCGCTGGCTTCGGTTTTCGCGCGGCCTTTGGCCTGTTGAACCGCCACGCGCAGTTGCACCAGGTTCATGTTGTCGAGCAGAATGATGTCCGCCCCTGCGGCCAGCGCCTGTTCCACCTGCTCCAAGGTGTCCGCCTCGACTTCGATCTTGTGCTGCGGATATTTTTCGCGCGCGCGTTTGAGCGCGGCCGCGATGGGATTCGGCGGCTCGTTCCGCAACGCAGCGAGGTGATTGTCCTTGATGAGCACACGGTCGAACAAACCGAGCCGATGGTTGAGACCGCCCCCGCACATCACGGCGTATTTCTCCAGCCGCCGCAGACCGGGCGTGGTCTTGCGGGTGTCAAGAATCTGCGCGCGCGTGCCTTTGATTGCGTCCACGAACAGACTGGTGAGTGTCGCGATGCCGGAAAGGCGCTGCATGAAATTCAGGGCGACGCGTTCAGCGGTGAGAATCGCCCGGGCTGAACCGGAAATTTGCAGGAGAGGCTGGCCTGCCTTTATATGGTCGCCGTCGTTGGCGGCGCGCGTGATCCGAATGTCGGAAGCAAGCTCCCGGAAAACAGCCTCCCCAAGCGGCAACCCGGCCACCACCAACGGCTCGCGCGCGAGCATCACGGCTTTCGCAGTGGCAGTGGCAGGAATGGTCGCGAGCGTGGTGATGTCGCCGCTGCCGACGTCCTCGGCCAGCGCAAGTTGCGCGGCGCGGCGGGTTTCTTCGCCGGAAAGCGCTTCCATGCGGGCAGCATGGGGACAAAGCAAAAATTAGAAAAGAAAAATTGAAAAGGAGCAAAACCGCTTTCAATCGGCCCTGTTTTCGGCCACGGTAACTCCATGTTCAGGACGATCAATTCGCCGAAACAGACCGCGCTTTTTGTCATCGCGCTGACTGCGGGCGCGGGTCTGGCTGGCCAGACATTACGGGCGCAAAACAAGCTGGATTCATCGAAGTGGGAATCGGAGATCAAAGCGTTCGAAGCCGCTGACAAAACCAATCCGCCTCCACACGGCGCCGTACTGTTCATTGGCAGTTCGAGCATCCGGCAGTGGAAAACGCTGGCCGAGGACTTCCAGGAATACAAAGTCATCAACCGCGGGTTCGGCGGCTCACAAATCATTGATTCCGTCGCGTTCGTTGATCGCATCGTCATCCCTTACAAGCCGCGCATGATTTTACTCTATGCCGGCGACAACGACATTGCCGCCGGCAAGTCGCCGGAACAGGTGTTGGCCGACTTCAAGACGTTCACGCGAAAAGTCCGTCCGAGTCTGGTGGAAGCGAAGGTTGCGTTTATCTCGATAAAACCGAGCCCGTCGCGCTGGGAGTTTGCGGAGAAAATCAAAGCCGCAAACCGCATGATTGAAGATTTCTGCAAGCAAGACGAACGACTGATCTACGTTGACGTGTTCAATCCCATGCTGGGCGCGGACGGCAAACCGCGGCCGGAATTATTTGTGGAGGACAGACTGCACCTGAACCTCAAGGGCTACGCGCTTTGGACCGCGACGATCAGACCGCGATTGAAAAAGTAGGATGAAGTTCGGCCTGTGGATCCGGCCGCCGCACCATTGTCAGCTCATTGTCTGCTCGATTTGTCGTCGTCTTTGGAACGGGCCAAGGGGTCCTTGAGGGCCTTCTCCAGATCGGCAAAGGCCGCTTCCACATCAGCCTTGAATTCCTGCCACTTGTCCGAGCTGCTGTTCTTCAGTTGTTCCAGTTTGTCCGCCGCGACCTGCTTCTTCCGCTGGAGTCCAGCGAGCGCGTTGGTCCACTCGGACCGCGCCTTATCGCCCGTTCGTTCGGACTTCGCTTTGAGGTCGGACAGTTGTTTGGACAGTTCAGTCATTTTGTCCGAGAAGCTCTTTTGTAACCGTTCCTTTCGCTGGGTGAGATAGCCCGCCGTCGCCGTCACAGCGTCTTTTGCTTCCCGTTTTATTTTCTCCACGCCGCGGGCCGGAGCGTTGGTCTGAGCGGGGGGCGCGATTTCCGGCTTCTTCCCGCATCCCGCCGCCGCCAGCGTCAGCGCCGGCAGGAGCATGACGAATCTTCGGATTTTTTCGAGCTTCACAATTTTCCTGTTTACAAGTTAGATTTTCGCAAGGCGGGCGCGTTCAAAATCCAACTTTGGCGCCAACGACCTGAGAACTTCCGGCACCGCGTTCACGATGGTGGAGCCAATTCTCCGCCACAAACCGGCGCCTCACCACCAATCGTAGTTGATGTCCCACTTCTGCGTGAGCCAGCTCGGGTCGTAGCCCTTCGGAAAATTGAACAACGCGACATGTCCGTCGCCATACATCATGTTCCAGCCGCGCTTGCCGCGGTTATTGTGCCAGAGGCTCTTGTCCTTCGAGGCGGCGCTAACACGTCCGTCGCCAGCGTCGCGTGTACCGTGCCAGGGCCAGTCGCCCTGGATGATTTTTGTGGACGGCTTCAGCGCGATCTGGCTGCCCTTGATCGGAATTGCCTCCGCGCTGCCCGCCGGGGCCAGTTTGTCTCCGGTGATATGCTTGACCCGAAACCAATCGACCGACCACATCACCAGATAACTATTGCCCCACGCGGCATAGCAGTTGGGCTTCGATTCCGTCGGCCAGTAGCTGTCCCCCTTGTCGGAAGGGCAATGGAAAGCCTCCGCGGCAGTCACGTATAGATTCAGCGGACGGTTGGTTTCTCCCTTGGTATCGTGGACGATGGGCTTGGTTTTAACATTGGTGCGCACGAATCCGCCGACGGTCCCCCAGTCGCCGTGCACCGGAAACCGGTCCACGTTGTCGTCCGCGTACATGTGGTAGGCGAGGTATTGCTGCTTCTGATTGGAGATACACTTGATGGCTTGAGCCTTGACTTTCGAGCGGGCCAGCGCGGGCAACATAAACCAAATCATTGCCCGACTAAGCGAACAGCCGGCCGCGGGCGGGTCCACTCGGTTCCTGACTTGCGGCAAGGCCGCACGCGCTCAGGCAACAGGACCTACACTGAGCGGTGATTGAGACACATTCGCCAGCCCGTGCTCACACACGCGCTATTTTGCGGAAAACGCAGGGCAATTTTTCTTCGCTTTCGCGCGGACCCTTGCCTACAATCAGTCGTTGCGCGATGCGGGCGTGTCGCACAGGCATCAACGATGTTTACAGGGACAAAAGCGCTCCTGACGCAGACAGGCGAAAGGCCGCATGAAACGGTTCGGTTGAAGCCGAATGAATAATCTCGTTTCAGATTTTGCGACTCATCCGCTCATGCCGGGCGGCCTGCTCGCTTCGATCATGGGCGACCCGCAGAGCCGCCGGACGCAGTCGCTCGACAACGCCGCGCTGGTCTCTTTCAACAAACTGCCGATGCCCGACATCGTCAGCCATTTTCAAAACTCCGGCATCATCTCGAATGAGCAGGTCTCCGAACTCCTCGCGGCGGACAATCAATACGTCACCTCGTTCAAGGAACTTTGCCGCCGCATTCCGGAAGTGGCGCAGGTCACCGGCTGCGACAAAAAGTCGGTCGAACAACTGGCGCGGGCGTTGTTCAGCGCCAAGCTCATGGCCGAATATCTGGAAATCCTCACGCCGCCGCAGCTTTCCTACGAGAAGACCGCGCGCGGCACGGTGGACTTGCTTGAATCGTTGTTCGATTCCTTCCGCGAAATCGCCGGCGGCGCCTGGTCGGTCTTTTTTCCCCGAACCGAATTTTCGCTGATCACCGACGCCTCCGCGCAGTTCTGGATGGCCTGTCTTTACAGCAGCAGGACCGAGGAGATGGTCAACGGTTTTGTCGGCTTGTTTCTCACGGCGCACCGTGACCGGCTGCAGACGTTAAACCGCGGTTACGTCCAACAAAGCGGAATGCACCTGCGCGACGCCATCACCGAGTACCTCGACAACTCCAAGGAAAAAATATCAAAGCTCCACGACGCGGTCGCTGATAGCGTCAAGGAAGGGTTGGACCGGTCGTTCGCCGAAATGGTGCGCGTCATCAACAAACTCGAACTGCCGCCGTTGCTGATTTTTTACTACCAGTTTCTAACCCACGAGGTTTGTCAGGCGTTCGCCAACATGGATGGCGATCTGTCGTCGAAGGAAAACCGCTTCATCCAATACCTGCTCCGACAGATCTCCGTGATTTGCGAGGATTACGATGCCACGTCGGCGAGCCAGTCGCGGGCCGTCGCGGAGGAAAAGCTCGAACAGGTATTGCAGGAACTCGACGAACTGGTCGGCATCGCGACGGTGAAGGATAAAGTCAAAGAGACGGCGAATTTCGCCCGCATCCAGCAGCTCCGCATCGCCCAGGGGCTCAGACCGATTCCGACGAGCTATCACTCGGTTTACACCGGCAATCCGGGCACGGGCAAAACGACGGTCGCGCGGCTGATGGGCCGCATCTACAAATCGCTGGGGGTCTTAAAAAAAGGCCACCTGATCGAATGCGACCGTTCCGCGCTGGTGGGTGAATACGTCGGCCAGACAGCGCCGCGGACGAATGCGGTGGTTGACTCGGCGCTGGACGGCATTTTGTTCATCGACGAAGCGTACAGCCTGGTCAAGGAGCACGAGGACTACGGCCAGGAAGCCATCGAGACGTTGCTCAAGCGGATGGAGGACGACCGCGACCGGCTCATCGTCATTGTCGCCGGTTATCCCGAGGAGATGGACCGGTTCATTCACTCCAACCCCGGCCTGCAATCACGTTTCAACCGGTTCATCGAATTTCCCGATTACACGCCGCAGGAGCTTTGCCGGATTTTTGCGCTGATGTGCCGGAAGAACGGGCTGACCTTGACACCCGCGTCGAAGGAAAAAGTGTTGCACCATTTCGCTTATCTGCACAAAGAACGCGGGGAGAATTTCGGCAACGCGCGCCTGGCGAGGAATTGCTTCGAAGCGGTCATCAACGCGCAGGCATCGCGGCTGGCGGCGAGCGGAACGTTCGATGCGCGGGCGCTGACGGTGCTGGAAGCCCAGGACCTGAAGACGCCGGCGCAAGACTCTTTGGAGGAGTACGGGGTCGAAATCGCAGCTTGACAAGGCATTGCATCAGAACAAGACTTAGTAAACTCCACCACGAGTGCCGGCTGCGCGCGAGGGCGCGCTTAAGACAGGACAAGCGCTTATGTTGACGATCTATGGCCCGAAACAACGGTTCTGCGACGGAATCTCGCGTCGCAACTTTCTCAAAATCGGCGCGCTGGGCCTTGGCGGCTTGACGCTGCCGCAACTCCTCCAGGCCGAAGCCCAATCCGGCATCCGCCGTTCGCACAAAGCGGTCATTATGATTTTCCTCCCGGGCGGACCGTCGCATCAGGACATTTTCGATCTCAAGATGGATGCGCCGTCAGAAATTCGCGGCGAGTTCAAACCGATTTCCAGCGCCGTCCCTGGAATCCAAATCTGCGAGCATCTGCCGCGACTCGCCAAAATGATGGACAAACTGGCGCTGATCCGCTCTATGGTTGGCGCCGAGGATCGCCACGATGCCATCACTTGTCTGACCGGCCGCCACCCGCGCGGGGCACCGCTGGGCGGCTGGCCTTGTCTCGGCTCAGTGCTCTCAAAGCTTTACGGCCCGGTGGACCGGTCGGTTCCGCCCTTCGTCGGCCTCGCCCCGAAAATGGGCCATATGGAATGGGCGGACAACGGCGTGCCCGGCTTTCTGGGAGTGGCCCATGCGCCGTTCCAGCCAAATAAAGGCAGCGGCAAGGACGACATGGTGTTGAATGGCGTCACGCTGGATCGGCTCGCTGATCGCCGGGCGTTACTCGCCAGCTTCGATAAGTTTCGTCGCGATCTCGACGGCAGCGGCATGATGGAAGGGCTCGATGCTTTCAATGAACAGGCCTTCGGCATCCTCACTTCCAGCAAGCTTCTCAATGCCCTGGACCTCGAAAAAGAAGACGCAAAAGTCCGCCACCGCTATGGCAAAGGCGACCCGAAGAATCGCGACGATGGGGGGCCGAAGCTGATGGAACATATGCTCATCGCCCGCCGACTTGTCGAGGCCGGCGCGCGCTGTGTCACCCTCGCCTTCAGCCGCTGGGACCATCACGGGGACAATTTTGGCGCGCTGCGCCAGGACCTGCCGCTGTTTGACCAGGGCGTCAGCGCGCTCGTCGAGGATTTGCACCAGCGCGGTCTCGACCAGGACGTTTCCCTCGTCGTCTGGGGCGAGGTTGGCCGCACCCCAACCATCAACAAAGACGCGGGACGCGACCATTGGCCGCGCGTGTCGTGCGCTTTGCTGGCCGGCGGCGGGATGAAGACCGGTCAAGTGATTGGCGCCACCGACCGGCTCGGCGGCGAAGCGACTGAGCGTCCGGTTCAATTCGGCGACGTGTTCGCGACGCTTTATCACAACCTCGGCATTGACGTGAGCAAAGTCACCGTCAACAAAGAATTCCCAAATCCAAAGAACCACTGCGGACCTGGGCTAAGACCGCCGAAGCCGTCTGGAATTTGGAACTTTGTCATTCTTTGGGAGTTGGGCCTTGGTCCTTGGAGCTTAACGGCATGTTGACCATTTACGCTAAGTCACCGGACGGCCCCCGCTTCTGCGACGGCATCTCCCGGCGGAATTTTCTGAGGATCGGCGCGCTCGGTCTCGGCGGGCTCGCCCTGCCTCAACTTCTCCAGGCTGAAGCGAGGTCCGGCATCCGCAACTCCCACAAGGCGGTCATCATGATCTACCTGCCCGGCGGACCGCCGCACCAGGACATGTTCGATTTGAAGATGGACGCGCCGCTGGAAATCCGCGGCGAGTTCAAGCCGATTCCGACCAACGTCACCGGCATTCAGATTTGCGAACACCTCCCGCGCCTGGCGAAGATGACGGACAAGCTCGCCATCATCCGCTCCATCTCCGACGCCGTGGACGATCATTCCGACTTCCATTGCCTCACCGGCCGTTCAAAACGAAATCAGCCTCCCGGCGGCTGGCCGTCGTTCGGCTCGGCGGTTTCCAAACTGCTGGGTCCAACCGACCCGGCCGTGCCGGAATTCATCGGTCTCGAACCGAAGATGCAGCACCTGCCTTACAACGACGCCGGCCCCGGTTTTCTTGGCGCGGCCCATCGTTCGTTCCACCCGGAAGGCAACGGCAAGCAGGACATGGTGCTCAACGGCGTGACGCTCGACCGGCTCGCGGACCGCCGCGCGCTGCTCGCAGGTTTCGACCAGTTCCGCCGCGACGTGGATGCCAGCGGGTTGATGGAAGGACTCGACGCGTTCAACGAACAGGCGTTCGGCGTGTTGACTTCCAGCAAGCTGCTCGAAGCGCTCGATTACCCGAGCGAAGACAAACGCGTAGTTGAGCGGTACGGCAAAGGCGATTCCAAGCCCCAAGGCGACGCTGCGCCGATGTTGATGGAACAATTCCTCGTCGCCCGCCGTCTTGTCGAAGCCGGCGCGCGCGTCGTGACCGTTGCGTTCGGTTTCTGGGATTATCACGGCCACAATCACAAGAACGCAAAAGCCGACCTCCCGCTGCTGGACCAGGGCGTCAGCGCGTTGG
This sequence comes from Verrucomicrobiota bacterium, assembly GCA_003219345.1. Lineage (GTDB taxonomy): Bacteria > Verrucomicrobiota > Verrucomicrobiia > Limisphaerales > AV2 > AV2. Next base: position 11,892 of record QHOP01000044.1, on the reverse strand, counting down.
TCGAAGACCTGCACCGGCGCGGTCTGGAAAAGGATGTGTCCGTTGTCGTTTGGGGCGAGTTTGGCCGCACGCCGACCATCAACAAGGACGCGGGGCGCGATCATTGGCCGAAAGTCACCTGTGCGGTGCTCGCCGGTGGCGGCATGAGGACCGGCCAGGTGATTGGCGCGACCGACCGCTGGGGCGGCGAACCCACTGAACGGCCCGTGCTCTTTGGCGATGTGTTCGCGACGCTCTATCACAATCTCGGCATCGACGTGAGCAAAACGACGATCACCGACCTGGCGGGCCGCCCGCAATATCTGGTCGATGCCGGCTGCCAGCCGATGAAGGAACTGGTTTGAGAATGCCAAATGACAAAACCCAAATGCCGAAAGAACTCCGAAATCCGAAACACGAAGTACCTGCATCGCGGAGAAGAATCCGCTTTTTCGAGATTCGAGTTTCGTCCTTCATTCGTCCTTCGTCCTTCGTCCTTCGTCGTTGCGCGAGCGCTTCTCGGCTGAGCACCCTTCTCGCCGCTGTTCTGTTGCTGAGCGTTTCAACTTTCGTCAAAGCGGCAGCCAAAGGGTCACCTGGAAACCTGCTGAGCCTCGAATTTCAATTCCCTTCTGCTGCTGAGAAGGATTCCGATCCAACGCTTCGCTTGCGTGGACAGGACGCGCGTCAACAACTGTTGATCACGGCAAAATTCGACAGCGGCGCGCTCGGTGACTTCACCCGCCGGGTCGCCTATTCAGTTTCACCGGCCAACGTCATCAAAATCGATAAAGCAGGCAGAGTAACACCGTTGAGTGATGGTTCGGCCATCATCACGGTGAAAGGCCCGGACGGTTTGAGCGCAACGTTGCCCGTCGTCGTCGAGCATTTCAACGAAGTCGCGCCGGTCAATTTTCCGAATCAAATCGTTCCCATTTTTACCAAGACCGGGTGCAACGGCGGCGGGTGCCACGGAAAATCGAGCGGCCAGAACGGGTTCCGACTTTCCCTGCTCGGCTTCGAGCCGGCCGAGGACTATGAATACCTCGTCAAGGAAGCGCGGGGTCGGCGACTCTTTCCGGCGTCGCCGGAAAACAGCCTGCTCCTGCTCAAAGCCACCGCAGCGCTGCCCCATGGCGGCGGCAAGCGCCTCGACCAGGACTCCGACGACTACAAACACCTGGTCCGCTGGATCTCCGAGGGAATGCCTTACGGCAAAACCAGCGATCCGACCGTCACCGGCATCGAGGTGCTTCCGGCGGAGCGCATCCTGCCGCTGGGCGGCGAACAGCAGCTCGCCGTGATTGCGCGCTACACGGACGGCTCGACCGAAGACGTCACCCGCAGCGCGCTTTACGAGCCGAATGACAAGGAAATGGCGAAGACCGACGAAACCGGCTACGTGAAACTGTTCGAGCAGCCGGGCGACGTCGCGGTGATGGTGCGTTATCAGGCCAGAGTCGCGGTCTTTCGGGCCACGATTCCGCTCGGCGCCCCGGTCGCGCATTTGCCGAAGCCAAAAAACCTGATCGATGAACTCGTGTTCAAAAAGCTGGAAGCAGTCGGGGTTCCGCCGTCGGAGATTTGCGACGACGCCACCTTCCTTCGCCGTGCGTGCCTCGATATTGCCGGGCGTCTGCCAACCACGGCTGAAGCGCGAAAATTTCTCGCGGACAAAAACCCGGCCCGGCGCGACCAGTGGGTCAATGCGCTGCTCGACAGCGCGGACTACGCAGATTACTTCGCGAACAAATGGACTGCGCTGCTGCGCAATAAACGAACGGATGCGAAACAGACCCGGAGCACTTACGCCTTTCACGCCTGGGTGCGCGACAGCCTGCTGGAGAACAAACCATACGACCGGTTCGTGCGCGAGCTGCTGAGCGCTTCGGGTGACGTTGAGGACAATCCGGCCGTCGCCTGGTATCACCACGTGCGCGAGCCGCAGGCGGAACTGGAGGACACCGCGCAGCTTTTCCTGGGCATGAGGTTGCAGTGCGCGCAGTGCCATCACCACCCGTTCGAGAAATGGAGCCAGCAGGACTACTACAGCTTCGCCGCTTTCTTCAGTCAGGTGAACCGCAAAAGTGGCCCGGAACCCGGTGAAGAAATGGTCTTCGCCCGCCGCGCGATGCCAACGGCCACGAACAAAAAGACCAAACAATCCGTTAAACCCGCCGGACTGGGATCAAAACCGCTGGACCTTACGCCCGATGATGACGCGCGGCAGGCGCTGGCCGATTGGCTGACCAGCAAGGACAATCCCTTCTTCGCCCGCTCGCTGGTAAACCGGTATTGGAAACATTTCTTCAACCGCGGCATCGTCGAAGCGGAGGACGACATGCGGGAGACCAACCCGCCGACGAACCCCGAACTGCTCGACGCGCTCGCGAAATATTTCTTCGAGAGCGGCTGCGATTTGAAAAACCTGGTGCGCACCATTTGCCGCTCGCAGGTCTATCAGCTCAGCGCGATTCCGAATCAATACAACAAAGTGGACAAGCAGTATTTCTCGCGCTATTACCCGAAACGCCTGACCGCCGAGGTGCTGTTCGACGCCGTGAATCAGGTGACCAGGACCGAGGGCAAGTTCGACGGCCTGCCGGCCGGCACGCGCGCCGTTTGTCTGCCCGACAACAGTTTTAATGCCAATTCGTATTTCCTCACCGTCTTTGGCCGGCCCGATTCATCGAGTGCTTGCGAATGCGAACGATCGCAGGATGCCAGCCTCGCACAAAGCCTGCATCTGTTGAATGCGCAGGAGATTCAGGACAAGCTGGCCAACGACCAGGGCATGGCCGCGGCGCTGACCAGCGACACCAACCGCGGCGACGAAGACAAAATCCGCGAGCTTTACCTCTCTGCCTTTGCCCGCGAACCAAATGAAAAGGAAATCGCTTTGGCCGGGGAGTACATCGCCAAAGAAACGCGGAACAAAAACGACAAAGAAACGCTCACAAGCAAACGCCACGCCTACGAGGACATCATCTGGGCGTTGCTCAACACGAAGGAGTTTCTCTTTAATCACTAACGAAAGCCGTAATGCCGTCCGTCAGCTTGAACATCGCGCGCTATTGTCCGTTGTTGGCGGCGCTGCTGTGCGGAACGCAGCTTTCCTTTGCCCAGCTTCCCGCCGCCCGTTTGTCCACGATTTTCCCGCCCGGCGGCAAAGCGGGAACGACCTTCGAAGTCACCGTGGCCGGCTCTGACCTCGACGACGGCGCGCAGCTCCACTTCTCGCACGCGAACATTACCGCCAGGCAAAAGGTCGCCGATAAGACCGGCGAGCCGGAGACGAACAAGTTCGTCGTGACGATTGGCGCGGATGTGCCGCCGGACGTTTACGAAGCGCGCGTCATCGGCCGCTTTGGTGTTTCTAATCCGCGCGCGTACGTGGTCGGCAATCTGCCGGAAATCCCTTCTCCCGCCACCAACCATGCCATTGCGTCCGCAGTCGAGGTTCCGCTCGGGACTGTGGTGAACGGTCGCGCCGAAGCCAACGCTGTGGATTACTTCAAGTTCGCCGCCAGGAAAGGCCAACGCGTGCTCATCGAATGCCTCGCGAAAGAGATCGATTCACGGATGGATGACACGCTGATTCTGTATGACGCCGGCGGCCACGAACTCGAACGTCAACGGCGCGGCGGCTTGCTCGACTTCATCGCGCCAGCAGACGGCCAGTTTGTCCTCGCCTTGAGCGATTTCATTTATCGCGGCGGAAGGGAATATTTTTACCGGCTCACCGTCGGCGCGGGTCCGCGCCTGGATTACATTCTCCCGCCGTCCGCTCTCCCGGGCGCGAAAGGCAATTACACGCTCTACGGTCGCAATTTGCCCGGCGGCAAACCCGCCCGGGGACAGTTCATCGATGGCAAGCCGCTCGAGCAACTGTCGGTGGAAATCGAATTGTCTGGCGACTCGGCGCCGCAGCAAAGCCTGCCAGGGAGCGCCGCGTCCAAACCGGCGGCGGCGGCGCTCGATGGAATCCAGTACCGGCTCCGGACGCCGCAAGGCGTTTCAAACCCGGTGTTGCTGAGCTTCGCGACCGCGCCGGTCGTTGCCGAACGCGAGCCGAACGACAAACCGCAGCAGGCGCAGAAAATTTCACTGCCGTGTGAAGTTGTCGGCCAATTTTATCCGGCGGGCGACAAGGACTGCTTTACCTTCAACGCCAGGAAAGGCGAGGTTTATTGGATTGAAATATTTTCGCAACGGCTCAATTTGCCGACCGCGCCCTTCGCTCTGCTTCAGCGCGTGACCAAAAACGACAAAGGCGAAGAAAACGTTTCGGACGCGCACGAGTTTTACGCAGCGGACACCAACCTCGGCGGGCCGGAATTCAACACGACGAGCCGCGACTGGGCCTGGCGATTTGAAGCGAAGGAAGACGGGGCCTGCCGGCTCGAAGTCCGCGACTTGTTCAATCGGTACGAAAGCAATCCGCGTTTTGTTTATCGCTTGTCGCTGAGCAAAGAAACGCCTGACTTCCGGCTCGTCGCTCTGCCCCAGGCGCCGCCGCCGGTGAACAAGGACGCGAAAGAGGCCGCGCTTTGGACTGCGTTTCTTCGGCGCGGCGAAACCATGCCCATCAAAGTGCTGGCATTTCGGCGCGACAATTTCGATGGTCAAATCGATCTCAGCATCGAAGGCTTGCCGCCGGGCGTCGCCTGTTCGCTCGCCAAAATTGAAACCAAGAAAACGTCCGCGTCGATTTTCCTGACGGCAGCGGAAAATGCCGACAGTTGGTTCGGCCCAATCAAAGTTGTCGGCAAGGCGAAGGTGGGTGACAAGGAAGTCGCGCGCCTGGCACGGAGCGGTTCGGTCACGTGGAATGTTCCCGACTATAACAACGAGGCCGTTCAATCGCGATTGACCCATGACTTCTTACTGGCGGTCAGCGGTGTTGAATCCACGCCCATCACTATCGAGCCGGCGGAGAACAAAGTCTGGGAAGCAAAGGCCGGCGGCAAACTCCAAATACCGCTCAAGCTTGCGCGCCACGGCGAGTTCAACGAAAGTTTGAAACTCAAAGCAACCGGAGCCGCCGGACTCGATGGATTAAAGGAATTGGACGTTGACGGGAAGACCAACGCGGCCACGTTGGAAATTGACTTCGCGCAGCACAAATTACCGCCGGGCGCCTCAACGTTTTATTTGCAGACACAGACCAAAGGGAAATACCGAAACAATCCCGACGCAGCGAAGACAGCGGACGAAGCCGCCAAGCAGGCGGAGAAATTCGCTGCCGAGTCGGCGGCCGAAGCGAAAGTATCAGAAGACGAAAAATCCGACGCGGAAGCCAAAGCCCAGGCCGCCGCGGATGCCAAAGCTGCCGCTGAAAGGGCTGCCAGGGAAGCAACCGCCAAAGCCAAAGAGGCCGAGGAGAAAAAGTCGGCATTACAGAAGCGCGCGAAGGAATTGGAAGAAAAGGCCAAGCCACGCGAGGTCACCATCACGGTTTATTCAACGCCCATTACGATTCAGGTGGAAGCGGCAGAGAAGAAATGATTTCGAGAGTTGCCTGGAGCCACAATGGCGGGAGGACGGACTTGAACGTCCGCCTTGTTTTCCTCCTCGTGGAACGTATGGGGAAAACCGCTCTGTTCCATTCGCAATGCGCGGCGACTTTGCTCGTTCTGGCTCTCTTATCCCTCGTTCCCATTCGCGCGGACGAAAAGAAATCCGAGGAGAATCGTGCCATTCCTGTCGCCAGGATCAAACACCCGGCGCCGGTGGATTTCGAGAGGGAAGTTTTGCCGATTTTGAAAAACAATTGCCTCGCCTGCCACAATAAAACCACGGCAAAGGCCAGGCTGATTCTGGAAACGCCTCAGGCCATGTTCCAAGGCGGCGATTCCGGTCCGGCCATCGTGCCAAAACGCGGCCGCGCCAGCCTTCTGTTCAAGGCCGCGTCGCACCAGCTTGAAGACTCTGGATTGATCAGGGCGCGAAAGGCTCCGCCAGCATCGCCCGACCCATCGAATGGCAGCCGCTGCCCCAGGGGTTGAATCCGATTTACGCCGCAGGGATCACGCCCGACGGCCAATTCGCCGCCTGCGCGCGCGCCAACCAGATTTTCATCTACCATCTGCCATCCCAACAGCTCGTCGGCCGGCTCACCGATCCGCAATTGGGCAAGTCCGGCCTCTACAGCAAAACGGGTGTGGCGCACCGCGCCATCGTGGACGCGCTCGCCTTCAGCCCCGACGCCAACCTCCTCGCCTCGGGCTCCTATCGTGAAGTGAAAATCTGGCGGCGGCCGAAGGAAGCAATCGAATTCAAACTTGCGTCCGTAGCGGTGCTGGCCCTTGCGCTCGGTCCCGACGGCAAACGCCTGGCTACCGGTGGCGATGATGGGCGCGTGAAACTGTGGGATTTGACGAGGGGCAAGCTGGCGAAAAGTCTTCCCGCTCTTAAAGGCGGGATTCATTGTCTCAAATTCTCGCCGGACGGCTCAAAGCTTTGCTCCGCTTCCGCTGACAAGACACTTCACGTTTGCGAAGTGCCGGGCGGCAACCTCGTCGCTCAAACTCAACTTGACACCGGCATAAATGCTGTCGCGTGGCTGGCTGACGACCAAATCGCTTCCGGCGGCGCGGACAAGTTGATTCACCTCTGGCATTTCAACGCAACCAAACGCGAGCTAACACCGGTCAAAGAACTCAAAGGACACGAACAGACAGTCACGGCTTTGGACGTCGTCCCTTCGGCCCGTGGACAGCTTATCTCTGGAAGCAGTGACGGGGCGCTTCGTTTGTGGGACGTCGACACGGGCAAGGTGATTCGCGAGATAAAGCACGGTGGTCCGGTTACCGCAATCGCCGTCCGCAACGACGCCGGGCGTTTCGCTTCAGCAGGCGCGGACAAGATCGCGAAACTTTGGGACGCGAGTGATGGCAGGCAGATTGCCGAATTGAAAGGCGACCGTTACACACGGGAATTTGCCAACGACCGTGAACGCGCCCTCGTGTTCGCCAAAGCGGAGGTTGATTTTCACAACGCTGCGTTGAAGTCGGCGGAGACGAATCAGACTGCGCAACTCCAACGAGTCAAAAAGGCCGCGGAAACCAGCGAGGCTGCGGAAAAAACTCTCGAAGAAAAGCAAAGGCGCTTTCTGGAATCGACCGAAGCGCGGGCTGCCGCTGAGAAAGCAGTGGACGATTTGAAAGCAGAGCTCAAAGAGGCGGCTGACGCCTTTGCCGCCGCCGACAAAGCCGCCAAAGACGCCGAGACCGAAGTGAAGTCGGCGCGGGAAACTCCCGGACAAAACAAGGAGACGATTGAGCGATTGAGCGCCGAAGCCACCGCAAAGTCAAAAGCCGCCACCGACGCCAAGACGGCGCTGGACAAGCTGAACACCGTGGAAAAAGAGAAAAAGGCGAATGAAAAATTAAGTTCGGCCGCCAAAACCCTCGAAGATTCCGAAAAGGAATTGAAAAAGGCGGAACTGACCGCGTCGAACGCCCAGACCGAACTTCGTCTCGCGAACAAGGCGGCGGACGAGTCGGCCAAAGCCGTGACCACCGTGAAAACCGCAATCCAAAAGGCCGAGGACGAACGAACACAAACCCAGACGGAATTGGAGACCGCCAAAAAAGAAGCGGTGGAGTCCGAACAACCCATCCGCGCCGTCGCATTCTCAAAGGACAATTTGACGCTGGCGACCGCAGGCGACGACGGATTGATTCACACCTGGAGCGCGGACAACGGGGCCGCGTTTGAGACTTGCAGGCATCACAAAGGCGCTGTGCTCGCGCTCGCGTTTGCGAGCGACGGCAATCTCGTTTCCGGGGCGGCGGACCACGCAGTCATGGCCTGGAACTTGCAACGGGAGTGGAAGTTGGAGCGAGCGATTGGGTCCGGCGACGTCAACTCTACGCTCGACGACCGCGTCAACGTGGTGAAGTTCAGTCCGGATGGCAAACTGCTGGCGACCGGCGGCGGCGCGCCAACGCGCGGCGGCGAAATCAAACTCTGGCAGGTGGCCACGGGCAAATTGATGCACTCCTTTACCAACGTGCACAGCGACGCCGTGTTCGGCCTCGACTTTTCGCCGGATGGAAAATATCTCGCCTCGGGTGCGGCGGACAAATTCGTCAAGGTCGTGGAGTTGGCGACGGGCAGAGTCGTCAGGCAGTTCGAAGGGCACACGCATCACGTGCTCGGTGTCAGTTGGAACCGGAACGAGCGGACGCTGGCCAGCGCCGGCGCGGACAACGTAGTCAAACTTTGGGACTTCGTGACTGGCGAAAAGAAGAAGAACATCGCCGGTTTCGACAAGGAAGTGACCGCCATCAGTTTCGTCGGCTACACCGACCAGGCGCTCGCCGCTTCCGGCGACGGCAAAGTGCGCCTGGTTCGTGAGGACGGCAACGAGGTTCGTTCCTTTTCCGGCGCGAATGACTTCGTCGAATCCGTCGCCGCGACGCCCGACGGAAAAACCGTCATTGCCGGCGGTCAGGACAGCGTCCTGCGCGTCTGGGATGGCACGAGCGGAAAGCTCATTGCTTCTTTTCCTCCGCCCGTTGCCCCACCCTCTGAGTCGCGTTAGAACCCCGACCGCGTTTGCTTGTTTAGCGTCGCCCCTCGGTCACGTCACGGTCGCGTAACCTGAAATAGCGCTGCGGTTGGTTGCGTGGCACGGTGACCTCCAGACGGCCATTGTTTGTGATCGGCAATTCGATGGCGCTTTGCCAGTTCGTCGAACCAAGGTTTGTCGCCGATTCGAGAACGAAACTGGTGTAGAGGAGCGGCCAGGAAACAGTGAGTGCTTCGTTACTGCGCACAGCCGCCAGGTTAACCTCGGCGGAAAAAACGCCTCTTCCTCCATAGGTAACCGCGGGTTGGAAAGTGCCGTCGCCATTGCCCAGCAGCACAGCGCCGGCCACGGTCAAGTCGAGCTTGCCATCGCCGTTAAAGTCTCCTGCGGCCACCGAATAAGAGGACATTCCTGCGCCGTAATTGACTGCCGTTTGAAAGGTGCCCTCGCCTTTTCCCAATAGCACCGAAACTCCGCTGTTAGTATAAGTGGCGCTGATTCGGTCCCACGAGCCAAAACTCGCCACGGCTAAGTCAGGCTTGCCGTCGGCGTTGAAGTCTCCCACTGCTACGTCAACAGGGATTGTTCCGGCCCCATAGTTGACCGCTGATTTGAAGGTCCCATCGCCATTGCCTAAGAGAATAGAGACACTGTTGGCGTGTTGATTTGCGACAACCAAGTCAGGCTTGCCATCGCCGTTGAAGTCGCCCACCGCTACGGAAGTGAGATTCTTTCCCACACGGTAGCCGACGGCAGTTTGGAAGGTTCCATCGCCATTGGCCAAGAGTACTGAGACATCGGCATTGCTATACGAGCCATAATTGGCCACCGCCAAGTCCAGTCGGCCGTCGCGATTGAAGTCACCACAGGCCAGCGCGTATGGAAGGCTCCCTGCCCTTAAACTGGCGCCGGGTTTAAAGGTGCCGTCCCCATTACCCAACAGAATTGAAACGGAGTCTTGGGGATAAGGATAGTAATCGAACGGAGCAACGGCGAGGTCGAGTTTGCCATCGGCGTTAAAGTCGCCGGCCACAACGGAAAAAGCTTTTCCCCCATACACACCGGCGCGTTGGAAAGTGCCGTCACCCTTACACAAAAAGACCCAGATGCTGTCAGTGGCTACGGCCAGGTCAAGCTTGCCATCGCCGTTGAAGTCGCCGAGCGCCATGGACCAAGCGCCCCATCCTGCATTGTTCGTGCTGGACACCGTAAAACTGGGCGCGGGACAACCGCTGGCCAAGATCGGTTCGTTGTGAAACAGACTGAGGAGAGCGATTGCCGCTGCCACCCTGACCGAATTTGAAATCGCTGTTTTCACTGCGTCTTATTCGGAATTGGTAATAAACCTGGACTTCTCCGAGGTAATGTGGAAGTGGCGTAAAACCCTCCACCGCCGTGAATAAACACCCCATACTCCTGCCAGCTGGCCACTACGAAAGCCCGCCGGTTTCCGTCGTTTTGCCGGACTCGACCTCAAAGACAGGCAGGATGCCTGTTCCACTGCGTGGCAGATCGCTCCGGTGCACGGAGATCATTTCTTCAACCTTGCGTCCGGGATGGTTTCCTGTGAAATCGGCGTCATGCAAACCCGTCCACTTGGCAAAACCGGGCTCAAACTTTCTGTGGTCAGCTACGGCGCGGCCTCGATCGGCAATGAATACGGGAACCTCGACGAGGCGCAGGGCCTCCACTCGTTGCAGGTCGCGCTCGACGGCGGCGTGAACTTCATTGATACCTCGCCTTACTATGGCCGCACGCTGTCGGAAAAGGTCCTCGGCAAGGCGTTCAAGGAGATTCGTCGGGACCGTTACCTCCTCGGCACCAAATGCGGACGCTACGATGTGGACAAATTCGACTTCTCCGCCGAACGCGTCACCCGCAGCGTGGACGAAAGCCTGCAGCGGATGGGCCTCGATTATCTCGACATCATCCAGTGCCACGACATCGAGTTCGGGAACCTCGACCAGATCGTGGACGAAGCGTTGCCCGCGTTACGCAAGCTGCAAAAACAAGGCAAGGTCCGCTTCGTGGGGGTGACCGGTTTTCCGTTGAAGATTTTCAAATACATCCTCGACCGTACAAAACTCGATTGTATGCTTTCCTACTGCCACTACTCCTTCAACAACACCTCGCTGCTCGGTCTGATTCCTTATTTGAAAAACAAAGGCGTAGGCATCATGAACGCGTCGCCGTTCTCCGAACGATTGTTGACTCGCCAGCCCTTGCCAACGTGGCACCACGCGCCTGCTGTGTTGCGAGAGTATTGTCGCAAAGCCGTCGAATATTGCGACCGCAGAGGCGTGGACATTGCCTCCCTGGCGATTCGTTTTTGTGTGGAGAACCCGGACATCACAACCACTGTCGCAGGCACGGCCAATCCGATAAACATGGCGAACATTTTGAAATGGATTGAAGAACCACTCGACCGCGAACTGCTGGCGGGAGTGCAAAAGATTTTAGAGCCCGTGAAAAACGTGCTCTGGCCGGTCGGCCGTCCCGAAAACAGCGAGAACCAGGAAGCGGGCCTTTAGCGTGGTTCGCGAGGATCAGCGATTCTCGCCAAAGCCGGATGTTGAAATGATGAACGGCCCGAACCGGTGAGCGCAGAACTCCTGTTAGTGAGGCGCTGCGATGCACCTTCGCCCGCGAGGGAGCCTTAAGGTTCGGCGTCCTCGGGCCGGCCGGGAACGGGGCCGATTTCGTAACCGAGTTCGCGAAGACGTTGCAGTTTGTAAATCAGGGTCCGACGACTTATCCCGAGAGCTTTCGCGGTTTCCGTCCGATTGAAGCTGTGCTTGAGCAACGCTTGGATGATGGCCTGGCGTTCGATTTCCTCCAGACGCTGTGGGTCCATCGGTTCGGCCACCGTGGATGGATGTGTCACGGCCCGCGCGCGCGAGGGCAGGTGTTCCGGCAAAATCAATTCACCCCGTGAAAGCAGCGCCGCTCGCTCCATGGCGTTGCGCAGTTCGCGCACATTTCCCGGCCACGAATATCGAAGCAGACAATCGGCAACCGACGAGGAAAAGCGCGCGCGACCTTGAGTAAATTCCGCGATAAACGAGCCGGCCAGTGGCAGAATGTCTTCAGGCCGTTCGCGCAGGGGAGGGATGTTAAGCTCCACCACATTGAGACGATAGAACAGATCTTCGCGAAATCTGCCCTGTTTGACCTCGTCTTCCATGTTGCGATTGGTGGCCGCCAGAATTCGCGCGTTCGTGTGAATCTCTGTGTTCGAGCCGACCCGTTGAAAGCCTCCGTCCTGCGTCACTCGCAGCAGTTTCGCCTGGAGCTGCGGAGACATTTCGGAGATTTCGTCGAGAAAGATGGCGCCTCCGTTCGCCAGTTCAAAACGGCCGATCCGTTGGGCAACA
>QHOP01000514.1 GCA_003219345.1 Verrucomicrobiota bacterium | reverse complement strand
CTTACAATGTCGGCTCACCCGACCGCGCCACCATCACCATCCAGGACAACGAACTGCGGCCGCATTCGAGCCTCGGGCCGGATAGTGATGGCGACGGGTTGAGTGACGCGGATGAGGCGGTGGCTGGCACGGACCCCCACGACGCGAGATCGGTGCTCAAAAGCATTTCGGCAACGCGAAACCCGACGACCGGTAGCGTGACGATCACGTGGTCGAGCGTACCGGGGAAAACCTACCTGGTTGTCTGCAAAGACGGTCTGGCAGACCCTTATTGGTCGGACTTGAGCGGGCCGATTGCGGCCATGGGCACGACGACTTCCTGGACGGACGAAAGCGCCAGCCAAAGCCGCTGGCGGATTTACTGCATCGTCGTGAGCTGAACGCGGCAGGTATCAGAGCGCTGGACGATGGGACCCGAGGCCCTTGGCGGTTTCGATGATTCCCTTGGCGATGGCGTAACGGGTGAGGCCGGCTACGTCGTGAATGTCCAGCTTGTACATGAGCTGCTGCCGGTGCTTCTCCACCGTTTTGATGCTGATGAACAGTTCGCCGGCGATTTGTTTGTTGGCGTAGCCTTCGGCGATCAACTGGAGCACCTCCAGTTCGCGCGGAGTGAGTTTGGAGGGTTTCTTCTCGCCAGGCGGCTTGCCCAGCGAAGCGCGGTAGTGTTCCAGCAGCCGTTTGGAAATGGCCGGGCTGAAAAAGGCGTTGCCTTTTTTCGCTTCGCGGATGGCCGCCACCAGGTCCTGGGCGGCGGTCTGCTTGACCAGGTAACCGGAAGCGCCGGCGTCGGTCAATTGCTGCACGTACTCGTCGTCGCTGTAGGACGAAAGGATGAGCACTTTGGACTTGTGGCTTTCCTTGCTGATTTGCCGGGTGGCCTCGAGCCCGTTGAGCGAGGGCATCGCGATGTCCATGACGACCACGTCGGGTTGGAGCCGTCGGGCCATTTGCACGGCCTGCCGGCCGTTTTCAGCTTCGCCGACGACGATCATGTCTTCCTCGGCTTCCAGCAGGGAGCGGAGGCCTTGGCGGACCACCGTGTGATCGTCCGCTAATAGCACAGTTATTTTTTGCATAGGTCAGGTCACGCTTGTTTGGGTGAGCGGATTTTATTGTTTCTGGGGTTTGCAGGGGATCAGCGCTTGAATAGTCGTGCCCTTGCCTGGCGCTGACTTTACGGCAAACTGTCCGTTGACCAGCCGCAGCCGCTCCTGCATGCCCATGAGGCCGAGGCCGCTTTTGTCCTTCAAACTCATGTCCAACTGGTCCGGTTGAAATCCTTTGCCGTCATCCTTGACCGTCACCCGAATGCCTTTGTTTGTCTGGCGGATGATGACCTCGACACGGCAGGCGACGGCATACTTGTAAACGTTGGTCAGGCTTTCCTGGATGACGCGATAAATCACCGTCTTCGGCTCGCTGGCAAGTTGCTCCACGGCGGAATCCGCGCGAAAATTAAGTTTGATGCCGGTGCGTTTCGCGAAAGCCTTGATATACCACCGCAGCGCAATCACCAGCCCCAGATCGTCGAGCATGGCCGGGCGCAACTCATAAGAGAACCGGTGCACGTTGTACATTGTCTGTTCCAGAAGACGTTGCGTTTCCGAGACGGTGGCATCCAGGCCCTTGCCGACTTTGGCCGCCTTCTGTTTCAGCACCTGCAAACTGACGCTGATCGCCGTGAGCGCCTGACCCACTTCGTCGTGCAGTTCGCGGCTGATGCGTTTGCGTTCCTCTTCATGCGCATGCAGGATTCTGCTCGAAAGCTCGCGCAGTCTTTCCTGCATCGCTTTGGCCTCATTGAACAACTCCCGATAATGCTCCTCGCTGCGACGAAGCGCTTGCTCGGCCCGTTTTCGTTCCGTGGTGTCGCGGCCGATGGCGTAAATGACGAGTTCGTTCGGTGCCGGCGTCGCTGTCCACTGGATCCATCGGTAGGACCCGTCCTTGGCGCGGGCGCGGAATTCATAGGAAACGATGGTGGAACCGATTCTCAATCGCTCGAATTCAGCCGCCGCGCCTTCGCGGTCATCCGGATGCACCAGATCGAGATAAGACCTGGCCAGGAGTTGTTCCGCCGTGTAACCGAGGATTTTTTTCCACGCTGGATTCGCCCGCTGCAAGCGACCGTCGAAACCCGCCACGCAGAGCAAGTCGCCGGAAAGGGCGAAAAATCGGTCGAATTGCGCCTGGATGCGCCTGCGTTGAATCACAATGCCAACTTGATCCGCCACGGCAGAAACGAGTCGAACGAGCCGCTCGTCTTCCGGTTGCGGTTCGCGTCCAAAAAACTCAATGACCGCCACCACTTCATCGGCCGCCAAAATGGGCATGGCCAGGCCCGCTTTCAGTCCGGCTTTCTGAGCGAGCCGCGCTCGCGTAAAATTGTCGTCTTGAGTGACGTCCGGAATCCAGACAGGCCGTTTGGCGGTCCAGGCCCGGCCCGGCAGCCCGATGTTCGGGAGAAATGTGAAGCCCTGACTCGCCTTGCGGAATTCTTTGACACCGGAGACGCTGCTGTGCCAGGCGGGGCTGCATTCCAGACAGGGACCGTCCGGACGGGGAATCCAGG
>QHOP01000513.1 GCA_003219345.1 Verrucomicrobiota bacterium | reverse complement strand
TTGGCCGACAAGTCGGATTCGGGGCTTGACCTTGCCCGCCGCAAAGTCGCCCGTCGCTTCGATCTTGAGGTTGCGGGCGTTCATGGCGCTTCCTCGCTTTCGCCGTGCTGCCGGCCAAGGATGAAGTCGGCGGCCTTTTGCGCTTGCGCTGCTGCCAGCACTACCAGCCGGGAGTCATGCTTGAGCCGTTTCAGCCACGACGCCACGTAAGCGGCGCTATTGTCGAGCGTCCGCTCCACAATCCCGGCCTGCCCGGACAGGAAAGCTGCGCCCATTTCGGCAACCAGTTCCTCGCTGGCGTAAGGTGTCGAGCCAAAGGCCGACCATTGACCGTCTGAACCGTTGACGCCTTTGCGATTCAACCGGCTTTCGTGACCGGTGGAGTGCGTCAATTCATGGAACAGGACGTTGTAGTAATTCTCCGCCGTGTCGAAACGCTCCGGCAACGGCATCCCGACTGAATCCGCCGCAGGACTGTAGAACGCCCGGTCAAGGCCGTGACGGATGGCCGGACGCCGGGGCATGGCGGCAACGATTCGCTCCGCCGTCTCAATCGGATTGTGCGGACGGTCGGTGCCTTCGATGGCCGGGGCGGTGACACGCTCGCATTGCGCGACGTTGAACACCGAGTAATAACGGAGCAACGGCAGGCGGCGCTTGCCGGTCGGCTCGCTGGCGTCGTCCACGTCGAGCCACTTCCAGAACACAACCGGGCAGGCGTGTTCGCCCTTGCGGACGTTGCCGCCCATTGCCTGAGCCTGTTTGAACGTCAACCAGAACTGCGACTGGTACGACATCGCATGAAGCAGGAACACGTTGACGCCCCGGTATGGCCGGCGCGAAACGAGGTTCTGCGGAAGCATGTCCCCGCCCCGCCAGGGCTTGTGCCAGGGAACCGTTCCTTGTTCGAGAAGCGCAATCACCCGGTCGGTGATTACTTGATACACTGCGTCTTTCACGGTTACTCTTTCTTCGCCGCCCCCCGCTTCAACGGGTCGCCCTGGTTCTTGGTTACTCTTGGCCGGGGCTGGGCGGCATTATCTGCCAAGAGCAAATTGGAGATTGACGCTTACATGGGTTGTCGCCTTCGACTGTTCACTTTCTGTGTTACATCAATCTCATACGATTCCGGCCTTGTCAAGACTTAGTGTGTCACGTAAAGTCTAACGCATGGCAAAGATGGGAAGGCCGAAGGTCGCAGAGCGTGACTACCGGGGCGAGTTTATCACTGTCCGGTTGCGCCCCGGGGAGAAGCGAGCGATTCTCAAGGCCGCGCGCAAGTCCGGCAGACGGCACACGGAATGGATTCGCGATGCCCTGCTGAGTGCTGCGCGGCGAGGGGTACCGGCGATAGGCGCGCGTGGCGTTTAGGGAGTCTCCTTTTTCTGCGGCGACCGTCCCCACGGTGCCCACCGGGAGGGGGGAGATTGCGCTGCGTGTTCGCTTCGGGTTCCCATCGCCGTGAAATGCGCGCCGACTCTCTGGATCGCGCCCGACGCTGGCGGCGCGAGCGAAAAGTAATTCTTTTTCCGGGGAGCCCGCAGCGAACACCCCGCCAGCCCCTTTTTTGACGCCCGGCTCCGAAGGGGTGTGGAGCCGGTAGCGTTCAACACGCCGTTCAAACCAACCCAATAACTCGGAAGCGAAAAAAACCGAGGTTCTTTCGCCAAAACCACCGTAGGAAAAATGGTCATGGTGAACAATCTTATTGGCTAATGGAAAGGATTAGGTATTGTCATTTTTGGGGTAGTAGGAGTGGCTGAATCGGTGAAGAATTTGTTACTAAGAATTCGTTGCAGGGCCACTTTTTTTGTTTACACTGAGAACCATGTGAATATTCGTCGTGGGAATAAGTATTCACAACTAGCTATTGACAAATACGATCACGTATGATAAACGCCTCGGCTATCGTGTGGCAATGAGACCATTTAAAGTGGTTCCGATGCTGCGGCTTTTTCCATCGCTCGAAGGACGTTTTGTCTTTGCACTTAGCCGGGGCATCGGGCTAAGCACATCCCAATTTCAAAATCTTCGTTGAATGTCCGACGAAAAGCCAGACATCCTGACAAAAACTCTCTCAGAGCTGGAACGAGAGCATGACATAACTGAGGAAAATCGCGACTTTTCTCGGCACTACCTAGGTGTTCCTCCGAGCAAGAAGTTTTACAAGGAAAAGGAAGTGAACTTCGAGAGTATGCGCGAGAAATTCAACAGGCTCCTTCGCCGCTTAAAACTCAAATAATGTGTGGATTGATGCGCCGCCTGGCGGACAAATAGATGATAACTCTGAGTTTGATCGTTTAGCAGAGGTAAGGGCGATTCTTACGGACGATTACCCGCACGCGAAACGCGCGATTTATACATTGGAGGTGTTTTCCAGGAAAAGAAGCCGCAGGGCCGTCTATGAGCTTCGAGACACGTTGGATCATTTGTCGATTGCCCTTAACGCAAATACCTCTCCCGCCGAAGCTCGGCGGCACATGCATGAATGCAAAACGCATTTGCGCAGAGCCGCGGTCGAACCCTTTGAATGGTTGGCTGAGCGAAAGACACTTCAGATTGAAAAGATGGCGGTTCGTGGAAGGTGGCTTTATGCGCTGTTGTGCCTTCAAAAGCCGGATCTGAAACCAGAAGGCACAGACTTGATTATTGAGCTGAAAGCCATAGCACAAAAAATCGTGGAAGGGCGTATCACCAAAGCCACGGCAGCCAGTGTAAAACACATGGAAGACGCGCTGCGGATGGCCGACGCTTTAATGGAGAAGTTAAAGCCAAAGCAATTTTATGATCGGCTTTACAGTCTTTTGCTCTTTTTGGCCGGCACAATATTTGCCTTGTTGTTGCGTCTGGTTTTTTAGCGACTTATTCAGGTTCAGGTGTCCAGTCACGTAACGTCTGACCTA
>QHOP01000043.1 GCA_003219345.1 Verrucomicrobiota bacterium | reverse complement strand
GTGAGGTCTTGTTGCGGCTTCAGGTTCGGGCCAAGGCCAGCCAGGTCATACGTTTCGGTCCCGTCCAGCTTCAGTGTCAGTGCGGAAGCACCTTCCCTGAACTGGAGCGGCAACGCGCCCATGCCGACCAGGTTCGAGCGGTGGATACGCTCGAAACTTTGCGCTACGACGGCCTTCACGCCGAGCAACGCAGTGCCTTTCGCCGCCCAATCGCGCGAGCTGCCGGCGCCATATTCCTGCCCGGCAATCACCACCAGCGGCACACCGTCGCGCTGGTATTTCATCGCCGCGTCGTAGATGGACATTTGCGTGCCTTCGGGCATGTGCTTCGTGACGCCGCCTTCGATGCCGGGCATCATCAGGTTTCTGATCCGGACGTTGGCGAACGTGCCGCGCGTCATCACGCGGTCGTTGCCGCGCCGCGAGCCGTAGCTGTTGAAGTCCAGCACGTTCACGCCGTGGTCCATGAGGTATTTTCCGGCCGGCGAAGTCTTCTTGATGGAGCCGGCTGGAGAAATGTGGTCCGTGGTCACGCTGTCGCCGAAGATGCCGAGCGCGCGGGCGCCTTTGATTTCGCGAATTTCGCACGGCTGCGTAGAAAAATTTTTGAAGAACGGCGGCTCCTGGATGTAGGTGCTGTTCGGGTCCCACTCGTAGGTGTTGCCGATGCTGGACGGGATTTCGTTCCACTTCGGATTCTGCCCGGCGAAATCACGGTAAAGTTTCCGGAAAACTTCCGGTTTCAACGCCGACTGCATCAGGCCACGGACTTCTTTCATTATCGGCCAGATGTCGCGCAGGTAAACGGCCTGGCCATCTTTCCCTTTGCCGAGCGGCTCGCTGGTCAGGTCGATATCGACCCGGCCGGCGAGCGCGAAGGCGACGACGAGCGGCGGCGACATGAGAAAGTTGGCCTTGATACTCTGGTGGACGCGCGCCTCGAAGTTACGGTTCCCGGAAAGCACCGACGCGGCGATGAGGTCATACTTGTTAATGGCGTCCTCAATGGGCGCGGCGAGCGGTCCGGAGTTGCCGATGCACGTGGTGCAACCGTAGCCAACCAGGTTGAAGCCGAGTTGGTCGAGGAAGGGTTGCAGCCCGGTCTGATTCAAATAATCGCTGACGACGCGCGATCCCGGCGCGAGCGAAGCCTTCACCACCGGATTGACACGGAGACCGCGTTCGACGGCTTTTTTTGCCAACAAGCCCGCGGCGAGCATGACGCTGGGGTTGGACGTGTTCGTGCAACTCGTGATGGCGGCAATCAATACGCTGCCATGATGAATCTCGGATTCGGCCTTCGGAAATGCGGTGGGCGGCACCTGCTCCGGCGTGTCGGGCGCAGGGTGCTGGTCGCGCATTTCAGATTCGCTCGGCTCCACGCCCAGCCGCCGATGGCCGTAAGTGTGATCGATGAACGGGTGGACCTCTTTCGCCGTGTTCACGCGCGCCATGGTTCTGAGGTCCTCCGGCTTCTTGCCGAATCCGTTCTCCGTCAGCGGCCGGGTGAACGCCGCGAGAAATTCCTGCTTCAGCTTCGGCAGTTCGATGCGGTCCTGCGGACGCTTCGGACCGGCGACGCTCGGCACGACACTGCCCAAATCCAGTTCGAGGTCGGCCGAGTAATCGATGTCGCCCTTCTGCGGGATGCCGAACAGGCCCTGGGCGCGGTAATAATTCTCGTAAAGCCGGCAATGCTCTTCGCTGCGGCCGGTAGCGCCCAGGTAATTCACACATTCCGCATCAATCGGGAAGAAGCCCATCGTCGCGCCGTATTCGGGCGCCATGTTCGCGATCGTCGCGCGGTCCACCACCGGCAGCGCCGCGGCGCCCGGTCCATAAAATTCGACAAACTTGCCGACCACCTTCGCCTGGCGAAGCATCTGAGTGATGGTGAGCGCGAGGTCGGTCGCCGTGACGCCTTCCCGCAGTTCACCCTTCAGGTGCACGCCGACGACCTCGGGCGTGAGAAAATAGACCGGCTGTCCGAGCATTCCCGCCTCAGCCTCGATGCCGCCGACGCCCCAGAAGAAAGGACACCTTTGGCCAGATACTCCAGGTTCACTTGATGCACGATGCCGATTCCCGGCGGCACCACCTTGAACGTGTCGAACGCTTGCATGCCCCATTTCAAAAACTGGTAGCGCTCGCGGTTGCGCCGAAATTCCATTTCCAGGTTGCGCTGCAAAGCGTCCGGCATGCCCGCAAAGTCCACTTGCACGGAATGGTCCACCACGAGATCCACCGGCACGAGCGGCTCAATGAGCCTGGGATTCCTGCCCATGCGCGCCACCGCCGAACGCATCGCGGCCAGGTCCACGAGCAGCGGCACTCCGGTGAAATCCTGCAACACGATGCGCGCGACGACGAAAGGGATTTCCCCGGTGCGCTCGGCCCTCGGCTGCCAATTCGCCAGTTCCTTTACGTTGCTTTCAGGCACCTTGTTCCCGTCGCAATTGCGGAGGACGGATTCCAGCACCAGCCGAATTGAAACGGGTAGTCTGGAAACCGGGCCGACGCCCGCTTGTTCCAGCGCGCGCAGGGAGTAAAAGGAGCCTTGGCTGCCGTTGCCGAGGTCAAATTTTTGAAGCGAGTCAAAGAGGTTGTGCAAATTGTTCATAGAAATCCCATCGCCGAATTGCGGGCGCACGGTTCATTGAAAATGAAGTTTGGACAAAGCCATGTCAAGGTGCTTGCGCGCCTTGGCGCGCGAAAGCCGGCAAATTGCTGGGAGAGGAAATTCTCTTTGGCCGCAAAGCTATCACCCCTGCCGGGGCTTTTGGTGATGGCGCATTTCTACCCACGCTCACGCCGTGGTCTACCCTCTTCCACCGGGCGCAACTCGATACCCCCACCCAGCTGATGTGATGCACGTATTCCCCTCACCCGACCTGAAGGCCACCCTCTCCCCACCGGATGGGGAGAGGGACAGGGTGAGGGGTCTTCGGAAATCTTGGCTCGATATACCAAGATGCGTCCTCTTCCGCCACACCGTAGCTGACGGCTTGCGCACCCATTGCCAAAATCTGACTTGCGCCCGGGCCACAAATACAATCACTTAATTCTTGCTGTGGCCGGAACGGACGGTTTAACTTCCTCAAACGATTGCCAGGGCCCATGGAATGTGGACTTACGAACCCCGCCAGGGCCGGAAGGCAGCAACGGCAGTTTGCTCCGCATCCGCCGTGGTCACCCTGGCTTTTTTTGAATTTTGAGTTCGGATTTCGGAATGCGGAATTGAAGCAGCGTTGGTCAGTCGCTCATTCCGCACTTCGCGTTCCGCGCTCCGCACTTTAATGTCTTATCAGGTCATCGCGCGAAAGTATCGGCCGCAGCGGTTCGCCGACGTGGTCGGACAGGAGCACGTCACGCAGACGCTTGCCAATGCCATCAAGCAAAGCCGAATCGCCCATGCCTACCTCTTTTGCGGGCCACGCGGCACGGGCAAGACCACGATCGCCCGCATTTTCGCCAAATGCCTCAATTGCACCGGCGGACCGAAGGTTGACTTCGACGACGATGATCCGCGTTGCCTTGAAATTGCCGAAGGCCGGTCGCTGGACGTGATTGAAATCGATGGCGCCAGCAACCGCGGCATCGAAGAAATCCGTGAACTGCGCGACACGGTCAAATACGCCCCGGCGACGTCGAAGTTCAAGCTCTACATCATCGATGAGGTCCACATGCTGACCAAGGAGGCGTTCAACGCGCTTCTCAAGACGCTCGAAGAGCCGCCTGGACACGTGAAGTTCATGTTTGCGACGACCGAGCCGGAGAAAGTCCTGCCGACGATCCTCTCGCGCTGCCAGCGATTCGACCTGCGACGGATTCCCGCGGCGCTCATCGTCAGACACCTGGCTCAGATCGCGAAGCAGGAAAAAGTGAAGATCGACGACACGGCGCTGCACGCTATCGCCCGTGGCGCCGACGGCGGAATCTCACGGCGCAGGGCAAAATTCTCGATTTGTCCCGGGCCATTTTGGCCGGCGAAGTCGAGATTTCGTTACGAGAATTGAATGAATTGGCCAAACACGGGAAGGACCTGGGCCGGCTGTTGTCCGATTTGCTGAGCCACTTCCGCAATCTTTTGATTTACCAGGTTTCAAAGGGCGATCTGCGCCTGCTGGAGGTTTCAGAACCCGAGGCCGCGTCGCTGGCCGCACAAGCCAGCGGCGTCGGTTCCGAGGCTTTGACGCGCATCATGGAGATCTTGACCGATTGCGAAACTCGTCTGCGCGACGCCGCGTCGAAGAAAATCTTGATTGAAGTCGCGCTGCTTAAAACCATCGAGGCGCGCAACGCCGCGAGCATCGACACCGTGCTCAAGCGGCTTGAGGAATTGCGCCGGGACAACGATGCGCGCGAAATTGTTTCCATCCCAATGCCCGCGCAGACGCCGGCGCCTCCGCCCAACGCCCCGCCGCCGCTTCGCGCGGCCAATCGCGCCACTCTCTCGCCCGAATCTGCCAGCCTCGAATCCGCGCGCACGACCGCCTCGCTGGCCGCCACAAACATGAGTGCCAGTAGCGATGGCGACCTGGAGCAACTCTGGCACCAGGTCGCCGATGCCGTCGGGCGCGCGAGTCCGTTCACGCGAAGTTATTTGCTCGAAGCGCATCCGGTTTTGTTCGACCGGAACCTTTTGACCATCGGTTTTGACCCGGAATTTGCCGACCATCTCCAACTGGTGGACAACGCGAAGAACCGGACGCTCATTCAGACGAAATTGAGCGAGTTCGGTTTTGCCGACGCGCAGGTAAAATTTGTCAAGGCCGAGGCGCGCGTGAATCGCCTTCGCCCTACAGAGTCACCGGTTGAACCCGCTGCTCCGTCGGCGACGGCTGCCGCGGCTCCCGCCGCGCCCAAAGGGGCCGAAGAAAAAGCAGTTCCGTCACAGGACAAGCCCAAACCTGGTCCGGTTCCTTTCAACCAGGAGGATTTCAAGAACGATCCGTTGATTCAAAAGGCGCTCGAAATTTTCAAAGGACAGATTGTTGAAGTGCGCGCCTGACCATCAACCCTCAACCAGCCACTTTCAAATATGTCCAGCGTCGGCAAATTGATGAAGCAAGCCGCGCGCATTCAGCGGCAGATGGAAGCGGTGCAGGCGCAACTTGCCGTGCGCACGGTCGAAGCCACCAGCGGCGGCGGCGCGGTCAAGGTCGTGGCCAAGTGCGATGGCACGATTGCCTCGATCAAAATTGATCCGCAAGCGATCAATCCGAGCGACGCCCAGTTGCTCGAAGACATGATTCTCACCGCCGGCAACAATGCCTTAAGCCAGGCCAAGGAGATTTCCACCGCGGAAATGGGCAAGGTAACGTCCGGTTTCAGCCTGCCCGGTCTGATGTGACACGCTTCGTTAAAGCGTTGGACAGTCATGATGGCCCCGACTGACGACGCAATTTAACGATTCAACAGCCTGACGATTCAACGGTGGAACCCGACTCATGTCCTCGCTTCCCGAACCCATCAGCTCTCTCATCAGCGCGTTGAACAGATTGCCCGGCGTCGGTCCACGCTCCGCCGAGCGGATCGCGCTTCATCTGGCGCAGGCGGAAGCCGAGGCGGTCCGTCAACTGGCGCGGGCCATTCTCACGGCTCGCGAACGAATTCAGACCTGCCTGACCTGCGGCGCGTTGACGGACGTTCAGCCTTGCGCGATCTGCTCACACCCGCGTCGCGACGGCTCGCTCATCTGTCTGGTGGAACAACCGGTGGACATCATCAGCGTCGAAAAATCCGGAAGCTATCACGGCAAATACCACGTGCTCGCCGGTAAAATTTCCTCGTTGAACGGCGTCGGGCCGGAAGATTTGCGGATTGCCGAACTCGAAACCCGACTGAGAAAGGAGACCATCAAAGAAATCATCTTTGCCCTGGGAACAGACGTGGAAGGCGATGCCACCAGTTTTTATCTGGCCAAGCGATTAGCCGGAACGGGAGTCAAGACCACCCGCATCGCTCACGGTCTACCGGCCGGAAGCGGGTTGGAATTTGCCGATGAACTCACGCTGAGCCGGGCGCTCGAAGGCCGGCGTGAAATACACTAACCATGACGAAACCCAACGCAGTCATTTTCGATCTCGGCAAAGTCCTCGTGGATTTTGATTACAGTATCGCCGGCCGGAGAATCGCGGCGCGCGGCGGAGTGTCTGCGGGAGCAGTGCAGGAATTTATCGACCATTCCCCCCTGCTCTTTCGGTTCGAGACCGGACAAGTCAGCCAGGAGCAGTTTTTCGCCGAAGTGCAAGCGGCTACCGGATTTCGCGGAACCATCGAAGAGTTCAGCGAATTCTTTGCCGACATTTTCACCATGATCGAGCCGATGGTAAAACTGAACGCCGAGCTGCGCCAGCGTGGCGTCCCAACCTACATCTTCTCGAACACCAACGAACTGGCGATCAACCACATTCGCAGCCGCTTTCCGTTCTTCAGCCAGTTCAACGACTACATTTTGTCCTACGAACACGGCGCGATGAAACCCGACGCGCGGCTATACGAAGTCGTCGAGCGACAGACCGGCCTCCGCGGGGCCGATCTTCTTTATCTCGACGACCGCTCGGAAAACGTGGCTGCGGGAGCGGCGCGAGGGTGGCGTGCGTTCGTTCACCACGCGCCAGAACAAACGCGTGAAATCATCGCCCGAAGCGGCTTGCTGGCTGACCGTTAAGATTTATCTTGATCCACGAAGGGAGCTGCCGGGCGTGAAGCCGAACCAAACGCCGACGACACGCGTCGTTCGAGAAGGCATCGAGTCCTATTCGAGACCCGCCGTCTTAATCTGTTGAAGAAGCGCATCGACCGACAGGTTCGAGTCCCCCAATGAAAGCAGCCGGTCGGTGAGTTCGTTCAACGCCAATCGCGTCGCTTTGAAGCGCTCGGCGAGCGTGTTGAAGACGGCCGCCAAATCGTATTTGCGAGCGAGCCGATGGTCACCGGCCACGCGATAGTTGGCACGGCCCAGTGCTTCGTAATATTTCAGGTCCGGCGCGCCCTGGTGTTCCGCCCGGTAACGTATGCGTTCCGGAAAAACTCCGGAAAGAAAGAGCGAATGGTTTCCGACGTGGGTTCGAATGTAGAAGCTGGTGGGGTCGTCCGCCGTCTGCAGCGCCGTCAACATTTCAAAAAAGTAGTCCAGAGGTTCGGGCCTGCCTGGCACGACGCAGCGCGTGTTTTCAATGCGCGAATATTCCGCCAGCACTTCAGCCACGTAGTCCGCCACGACACGGTCTTCGATGCCGGAACGTTTGAACACATGGCGAACCAGCACGTAAAAGTAAAAGTGAGTTGAAACCCGCAAACAGCCGCGTTGCTCCAGCAAGGCGCGGAACAAAGCTTCATCGTCCAAAATCAGGTCGCGCGTGTCTTCATCGGCCAGCAATTTGATCAGCGTCTCGGCCGAGCCACGCCCGGGGCCGAGCACCGACACGATGAATTCAACATCTTCGGCCGTGAACTGAATCCGGCAGTTGGGTTGAATCACATTCATACTCGCATCTTCGCCGTTCTTTAAGACACTATAACGCGGCCAACCACGCGTTCCTGGCAAAAGCTTCGACGCGTTTCCACGTCGCGGTAATTCAAAGCATAATCGGTTCCAGCCGATGGATGAGAAGCGCGGGCGGTTCGAGGATCGAAGGGAGAATAAAGGGGCGTTGCCAATCGGACATTGCCAATTGCGCGCCAAGGCATATTTTCAATCCAAAACAGCAGATGTTGTTGCAGATAAATAGCAGAATCGGCTTCGCATGACAAGCGCGGAATCCACCCCGCTGGTCGTCCGGGCGCGCCATCGCCAGCAGGCCATGGACTGGAGTCTGGTGCTGCTCAGCCAGGGAATCGAGTCCGTCGTTGCGCAATCCGAAAGCGGTTGGACGCTTTTGGTCGAACCCCAGGACCACTCCCGCGCGCTGGCTACGTTACGCCAGTATCAAGTCGAAAACCGTGGCTGGCACTGGCGGCAAGAAATGTCCTGGCCGCAAGTTACCTTCCACTGGGGCGCAGTCGCGTGGTGCCTGTTGCTCGCGTTATTTCATTGGTTGAACGCCGTTTCTGGATCGCACTTGAAGTTCGTCGGCGTCATGGAAGGAAGCGCTGTGGCAAGCGGGGCATGGTGGCGGCTTTTTACGGCGACGATGCTCCATTTCGACCTGGCCCACCTCATGGCGAACGTGGCCATTGGATTTCCGGTGCTGGGAATGGCGATGGGCCGTTACGGTCCCACCTGCGCATTGTTGGCGGCCTATCTGGCCGGGGTTGGAGGAAATGTTGCCGGTCTGCTTTTCCACACACACCTGGGTCCTGCCCTCGGTGCTTCCGGCATGGTCATGGGCGGACTCGGCCTTCTGACCATTCAATCGCTTTCTCTCCGGCTCAGCAACACCAGGTCCTGGCGATACATCATCGGCGGCATTTTCGGTGGAGTCATGCTGTTTACACTGCTGGGGCTCGACCCGGCCAGCGACGTCGTCGCTCATCTTGGCGGTTTTAGTTGCGGGCTGATTCTCGGCGCTGCGATGACATTGATCCCGCAGAAAAAACTGTTGGGCCCGGCTGCCAACGCCGTTTGCGGAGCGCTTTTGGCGGCTCTGGTGGCGTTGACCTGGATGCTCGCCTTGCTGCACGTTCCGCCGCCACGGTGAGGTTCGGCGGCCGCCCCTTTGTTGTGAATATGGCACTCAACTTCTCCTTTTCGTTATTCATCTTCCTATTCCTTTGGTCGCGGCTGACGTTGGCCGGCGCGCCGCATTATGGACGTCAATTCATCGGCTTAACCAACTTCTCCGAATTCACAAAAGGCAGAGGAGAGTCGCCGGACGAGAGCGCGCTTGTTTCACCGGAAATTGTGACCCAAATCAAGTGGGATGAATTGGTCGTCTCTTGGAACGCAGACCTGCCCAAAGGGGTCGTCCTCAAAATCGAGACGCGCGCGATTTATCCTGCGCATTCGACCCAATTCTACACAATGGGAATCTGGTCGGGCGCCGCGGCAGATCGTCGCCGCATGAGCGTTAAAGATCAAAAAGACAACGACGCCGAAGTTTTGACCGACACGCTGGCGCTGAAAGCGCCGTGCGACCGTGTCCGGATAAGACTGATTTTGAGCGGCGCCGGAAACGTTCCGCCGCCGCCGTTGCAATTCCTGGGGCTTTCCTTCGCGGACAAGAAGTACGAGGCGCCCGTGCTGCCGCCAAACCGCACGGCGTGGGGAAAGTCCATTGCCGTGCCGGAACGGTCGCAACTGGACTTTCCCGAAGGCGAACAGTCCTGGTGCAGTCCCGCGAGCACATCGATGATGCTGGCGTACTGGGCGAACAAATCAAACCGCCCGGACCTGAATCAGGCCGTGCCCGAAGTGGCCAAAGAGGTCTTCGACCCGAACTGGCCCGGCACAGGCAACTGGCCGTTCAACATGGCTTACGCCGGCTCCTTTTCGGGGATGCGCGCTTACGTCAGCCGCTTCAGCGATGTGTCGGAGTTGGAGGATTGGATTGCCAGCGGCATCCCGGTCGCCGTGTCGGTCGCCAACACGGTGTTGAAGGGCGTGCCCCCGCGCGAAGGCCCGGACGGCCACCTCGTGGTCTGTGTTGGTTTCACCGAAAAGGGCGACGTCATCGTCAACGATCCTGGAAAGCGGCAGCAAATCCGGAGCGTTTATCCGCGGGAAAATCTTGTGAAAGCCTGGGCGCGCTCGCAGAACACGGTTTATTTGATCTATCCGCAAGGCGCGAACATTCCTGACGACCGGTTTGGGCATTGGGACTCTTGCGAGACAGAATATGAATGAGACCACTAAGGCTCATCCCAACCCTGCCGGCTGTGGTTGAAGTACCAATCGTATTCCTTTGGATCGAGCGCATTAAAACCGGAATGCGCATCGGCGAAAAGGAGGTTGATGCCCTTGGGATGCGCAGAGTGTTCGCGCCGCCAGTACGGCATGTCCCAGACGAGAACAGCGCGCGAGGAATTCACTACCTGTCCCGTTGGCCTGCCGCTTACCGGCTTGTTGAGTTCGTGGGTCCCATTTGTCCGCCAGTAAACGTGCATCCAAACGTAACTGACATGATCATTCATTATGGCGAACTGCCCGGTCCAGCCCGCGTCGGGCTCCCAAGTCCGAATTCCTGAAGGACAAGTAAACGTGCTTCGGGGAGGTTCCCTGACAGTTTTGGCGGTGTAGTTTGTCGGTCGGGCGTAATTTTTGATGAGGTACGGCTCGAGCAGCTCCGGCATCCACATATCGTCTTTCCTGATCGCCACGGCATTTCCCCAGGCCCGCCCCCAGTTTTTGCAGAGGGGAAAGCGGTCATTGTAATCGGAGGCATACATGGCAATAGCCAGACCGATCTGCCGTTCATTATTGAGACAATAAGCCTGATAGGACTTTGATTTCGCTCCGGCCAGTGCCGGGAGCAGCATTCCTGCGAGAATAGCGATGATCGCAATCACCACCAATAGCTCGATTAAGGTGAAAGCGCTGCCGCGACGCCACCCTGCTGCGGCGCGCGCTTGAGAAGCCGAAGCAGGTTTCATGTTGGTTCCGATCCTACTGGTGTATGCGGAAAAAGGCGGAGCCGCCTGAACTGATGGCGAGCTCGACGCCGGACGCCGCGCCGGCAACGTTTTGCCACGTTCCACCCAAAACTCCCACCGTTTCCAGGACTCCCCCGCCGGTCCAGGTCAGCTTCAGTTTGTCCCCGTTCCGGAGAAATTGGATTACGGGCCGTTCGACCACTGTGACAGGCTCGAACGCGAACGTTGCGCCCGCGTAACGGTTGACTGGACCGCCATCGACCGTCCCTGGGAACTGCCCGGCGGAGCCGTAACGGCCGGCGCCGACGAAGAGGAGCGAGCCGCCATCGAAGACTCGCAGGTCGGCGATGGCCGGGTCTGGGTTGCCAAACGTGTTAAAGAGCCGCTCAGTGGTGCCGTTGGAATACCAGATCACAATACTCCCCTGGAAACCATCGTCGAGTACCAGCGGTTCGCCGAGCGGCAGGACGCGGCTGCCATCGACCAGTTCGCCCTGATTGACGGTGGTGAAGTCGAGGGTTGCCAACGGTTTCCGCGCCGCCCGATCGTAGAGCACCGCGCTAAGCGTCATGGTGAGACCGTCGCTGCTATCATCAAAAACGCCAAGCTTGGTGACTTTGATCGGGCGGGCCACATCGAAGTCCATTCCGACCGCGCCACCAGCGAGGGCCTGATTACCCGCCAGGCCAGCCGGAACGATATAGGCGACGCCCGCCATTCGCGGATTGGGCGTGGCGCATACTTGGGACGAATACTGACTGAGCTGACCGCCAGCGGCCACGGCACGAACTCGGTAACAATAATTGCTCCCATTCTTCACTGTGGTGTCGAGATACGTTAAATCGATTGTCTCACCGATTTTTGCAGCCTGGCCGTCAGGCCCGGTGCGCTCCACTTCGTATTTGGCGGCAGGCAACGGATTCGTGATAGCCGGCCAATTCAGCGTGACTTTGCCATCCTCAAACGGCTGAACGACAGAAACCTGAGGCCTGCCTGGAACCTCAGGCGGCAGCGTTTCAAACTCGAATGTGCCCGCCGCATAGCGCGCTGCCGGACCCGCATCAAGCGTATCGGGGAAAGTGCCGGGAAAAGCCGCGTTGCGACTGCTTCCCACAAATTGGAGGGAGCCATTGCCGTCGTTCAGAGTCCAGACGATGGCCTGCGGATCACCGCCCGAATTGAGTTCAGGCTCCTCAGGGCCATAACCATCGGCCTCGATCACTCCGTGGAAACCGATATCAAGATGTACAGGCGGCGAAACATCCCGAAAGCGCATCCCTTCAATCAACACGCCCGAATCGTCCGGAGTAAAGGATGCTACGACAAGTTCCTCCTGGGTATCACGATTGTAAATGCGCGCAGTCAGCGGCAGTTTGAGTCCGTCGGATTTGCTGTCGAACACCCCGAGGCGAGTCACATTGATCGGGTTCTGGACATCGAAATCAAACCCAAGCGAACCTCCAAATCCCTGGTTGCCGACAGTATTGCCCGGGGTGAAGTAGGCGATGACATGATTGGCGGCCAGCACATAAGGTGTCCCGGCCTTCGCATCTGAGGGAGGCCCAATTTTATCGCCCGCGGTAATGCCTTCGACAGTGTAAAAGTAAGTTGTTCCATTTATCACATTCGTGTCGGTATAGGTGTTCTCCGTAATTTCGGCGACTTGCGTGAATGGTCCCGCCGCCGCGCCGCCGCGATTGACGCGGTATTTGGCGGCAGGAGCGGGAACGGTAACTGCCGGCCAGGACAAAACAACCTGCTTATCTCCGCTACGGACCGAAACATTCGGTTTTCCCGGCAAAACAGGCGGTGTGGTTTGATACTCGAAGGTGGCCGACGCGAAGCGTGCGGCCGGTCCGCTGTCTGCCGTCCCCGGATAATCGCCCGGTGCTCCTCCGAATCGGCTCGATCCAACGAACAGGATTGATCCGTTGCCATCATTCAAGGTCCAAACGACGTTTGCGACGTTCCCGAATGAATTGTTGATGGTATCGGCATCGGTCCAACCGTCTGCTGAAATGGTTCCTTGAAATCCGGCAACCAGGTGGATCGGCGTGTTCAGCGGCTTGAATCGACTCCCGCCAACAAGCTCGCCGGGGTTGTTCGCGGGAAAATCGATCGAAACGAGTTGTACGGGTGGGTCCTGGGACCGGTCCCACAACCGGGCTGTTAGAACAGTCCCCTCGGCGAAGCCGTCCGAACCGGCGTCGAACACGCCCAGCCGCGTGACGATGATCTCGTTGGCCACGTCGAAGTCCATCCCGATGGGCTCGGCATTGAGACCAGTTTGGTTGCCGGGCGTGTTTGTCGGGACAGCGTAGGCGATAAAGGTGCTCTGGGCAATGGCAGCGCCGCGGCCCAGAGTCAGCAGGCACACGGACAAGAGCAGGTGACGGAAGGCAAGCAGCGCGAGGCATTGGGAGAATCGGCGGCGTTGAGAAAATGCATGGTCGGTTTGCATAGGCATAGTGCTTGGCAAAGTGGAAAAGCTGATTTCCAATTTTGTAACCCGCTTGCACACCGGAGCAAACTTTTTCTTTGACGACAAAGATTATGTGAAAAGTGTCAGGGAGG
>QHOP01000499.1:3041-7036 GCA_003219345.1 Verrucomicrobiota bacterium | reverse complement strand
GTTTCTATCTCCACACGAAGTTCAGACACCGCTTGCGAAAGCTCCCGCGTTCGCCCCGGCGCTTCGCCCAGCCAGAACGGAATGCCGGGCGGCTGGCCGTGAGCGTCCTCAACGCGAACCGTGCCGGAGTTGATTCCCAGAATCCTCCACGACGCGTTGCCGAGCTGGAAAACATCGCCGGCCATGCTTTCGATGGCAAAGTCTTCGTTTACGGTTCCGAGGAATGTCTCACTCGGCTCAAGCACTACACGATAATCCGCGTTGTCCGGGATCGCGCCGCCGGAGGTCAGCGCGACCAGCCGCGCGCCACGCCGCCCGCGCACGCGCTGGTTCACCGCGTCGTGATGAATCAATGCGCCGCGCCGGCCGCGCTTCGTGCTGAATCCTTCCGCCAGCATCCTGAGCACGTCGTCAAATTCCTGCCGCGTCAGATTGCGGTACGGATACGCGGACCGCACCAGGTCGAAGAGCTTTTGTTCCTGCCAATCTTCGCAGGCCACGCAGGCGACGATTTGTTGGGCCAGAAGATCGAGGGGTTTCTCCGGGATCCGCAGGCAGTCCAGTTCGCCGTTGCGCACGCAACGGAGCGCGGCGAGGCACTCGACCAGTTCATCGCGACTCAGCGGAAACAGCCGGCCTTTCGGCAATCCGCCGCGTTTGTGCTCGGCGCGGCCAACGCGCTGCAGAAGAGTTGCAATCGAACGAGTTGATCCCAGTTGGCAGACCAGATCAACCGCCCCGATGTCGATGCCCAGTTCCAGCGAGGCTGTGGCGACCAGCGCTTTCAGTTCGCCGCGTTTCAGACGGTTTTCCGCGTCGAGCCGCAACCTGGCCGAAAGACTTCCATGGTGCGAAGTGACCTTGTCCTCGCCGAGGCGCTCGCAGAGGTGGCGCGTGACGCGTTCGGCCAGCCGACGCGTGTTCACAAAGACCAGTGTCGTCCGATGCACTTCGATCAAATCGGCCAGCCGGCCATAAACCTCCGCCCACACCTCATTCGACATCACGGCTTCGAGCGGCGAACCCGGCAGCTCAATCGCCAGGTCCATTTTGCGGGAATGTCCCGTATCAATAATGGCGCAACGCGGATTGCCCCCTTCGTCCAGACCGCGCGTGCCGACCAAAAACCGCGCGACCTCCTCGATCGGTTTCTGCGTCGCGGACAGCCCGATGCGTTGCAGCGGCCCATTCACGAGGGCTTGCAACCGTTCCATGCTCAGCGCCAGGTGCGAACCGCGCCGGTTGCCGACCACCGCATGAATTTCATCGACAATCAGCGTGCGCGCCGCGGCCAGCATCTTGCGGCCCGATTGCGAAGTGAGCAGCAGGTAGAACGACTCCGGCGTGGTTACCAGAATGTGGGGCGGCTTTTTGGCGATCGCCTGTCGTTTCGCAGCCGGCGTGTCGCCGGTGCGGACCTCCGCGCGCACTTCAATGTCGCGCCCCTCGCCCGCGCGCAGCGCCGCGCGAATCCCGGACAATGGTTCCTCCAGATTTTTGTGAATGTCGTTGCTGAGGGCCTTGAGAGGCGACACGTAAACGACGCGTGTCTCGTTCGCGAGCGTGCCGGCCAGCCCCTCGCGGAAGAGTCCGTCCAGCGACGCCAAAAACGCGGCCAAGGTTTTGCCCGAACCGGTCGGCGATGCGATCAACGTGTGTTTGCCCGACTGAATCGCTGGCCACCCGCGCTGCTGCGGTTCGGTCGGCGATCCGAATTTCTCCTCGAACCACTGCGCTACGAGGGGATGGAATTGAAACGGCTGCATCGGTTCGGACAGCTTAAATCACTTTGCGGTAATTTCAGCCAAAATCTGGCAGTGTTCTGATTGGGCTGTAGCGGCGCTCTGTGAGCGCGTATCTGTTTAGCGCCCTTTGGATTCGGACACTACAAAAAATCTCGGCCACCGGCTCCAGCCGAACGAAATATTGTAGCCGCCGACGTGAGGAGGCGGATAGAATGGCGATCACGACGGTCCACCTCCTACTCCGAAAATGGGATTGGAGAAACGCTCGCCCTCACCCCGGCCCTCTCCCCCAGGAGAGGGGGAAGCACGCACAGTTCCCGGAATTTTCACGCCCTTTGGTGTGAAATCGTCGGCGGCTACGGAGCTTACAAAAAAATCCTGGCTACGTTCCGACCGCCTTCTTGATTTCCCGCAACTTCTGGGACTCCGGTTTGCTCGTGTAATACTTGTCGAGCGGGTAACAGCCGCTGATCAGGCCGTTGCGCGGCGCGGTGGTGCAATCGCTGAACGTGCGGCAGATGGATTTCTTTTCCAACGTGCCCTTCTCCACTGCGTCGGCGATAATCGTGGGATAGGCCAGCGTCATGCGGCCCAGGCCGATCAGGTCCGTCCAGCCGTTGCGGACGACGAATTGTGCAACGTGCGGCAGATACTCCTGCAAGTAACTGTAGGCGGAGCCCACGATTATCAGATTGAGTTGCGTTGAAACGTTGAAACGTTGAAACGTTGAATCGGCCGTTTGCATTCCCGGTTCAACGGTGGAACGGTTCAACGATTCAACGTGGGCCTTGAGTTGCCGCACTACGTTGATCTGGCGCGCCACGCCCACCAGCGGATCTTCCGGCGGCTGGTAGCCGTCGCTCGGCGGATAGGCTGCTGGCCGCTGAATGTGCGGATTGTAGTAGGGCGAACCGGCGCTGAGATTGAGGATTTTCACGCCGAGTTGCGCGCAGAGTTCCGCAAACTGAAATGTCTCGGTCAAATCGTATTCGACCGGATTGTTCTGGTTGACGCCAAAACCGTAGCGATACGGCAGACAATGCGAAAAATCCTCGGGAATGCCCGGCCCAAGCTTGCCCGGCTGCGACAGCGCCGGATCGGGCTTGAAGGGCACGAAATCGAACGCGCTGAGCCGCACACCGATCTCAATATTGTTCCCGCTCGCACGAATTCCCTCGACGATTTCGCGGAGGACACGAGTTCGGTTCTCGAAACTGCCGCCGTACCTGTCAGGCCGCGTGTGCGCGCTGAGAAACTCGTGCAGCAAATAGCCGTGGCAATGCTTGATGTCCACGAAGTCTGCGCCGACATCCGCCGCAATCTTTGCCGCGCGGACGTAGTCCTGAATCAGTAGCTCGATCTCACCATCCGTCCAAACCTGCGCGTCACTGGTCACGTTGAATTTCCTGTCGAGGATTGGATGCCGGTAGGCAACACGCGGCTCCAGGCGGAACTTGTCGTTCGGTTTGCAGAAGCGACCCGAATGCGTGAGTTGAAAACCAATCACCAGATCGTCGGTGATGTCGTATCGTTCCTTGTGCGCGCGGACGAGGATTTCTCGAAGCTCAGCCAGGTCTCTTTTGTTTTCCTCGCTGATGATGAGCTGATTCGGGTTCGCCCGTCCATCCGGTCGCACCGCCATCGCTTCGCCGCCGTAAATCAGCTTCGCGCCGCTCTCGCCGAAGCGCTGCCATCGACGCCGGACATCTTCTGTTGTGCCTCCCGTCGTGGTGCCGTCCCAGCCTTCCATCGGCTGAATGGCCCAGCGATTGCCGATGCGTTTGCCGTTGATCGCGATTCGCTCGACCGGCTGCGCGAGCGGTGAGGCTGTGCCCGTGACGATCTGGTCTTCGCACGACAACTCAACGCCAAGCGAGGCAACGTAGCTGCGAAAGTCGGCGACGGTTTTCAGTGTAGGGATGCGAACAAGTCTTGGTAGTTCCGGCATAGTGCTGCGTCATGTCACCACTCGCACTGCGAATGGTCAAGGCAAGGCAGCGGTCTTTGATTCCATCTCGGTAGCAGCGTCATGACCTACCGCCGACGACGGGGCTTATCTAAAGGCCGGATCGTGTCTATAACGATTCCACTCCTACGGAGTTGGTGTAGCACGGTCGTGCCTTCACGCTGACGCCTGGCAAACAATCTTCGATTCGTCGTCGTTACGATTTGCTTCTGCTGATCAAATTCTATTGACACTTCGGCGGGCAGGCGGTAGCTGTCTTCCGGTCGTATGATCATGAACGCCCA
>QHOP01000499.1:0-2935 GCA_003219345.1 Verrucomicrobiota bacterium | reverse complement strand
CATTTGACGAAGCCCAATGAACCTGAAAACGGAAATCTTTTCACAGAAGGCAACGAAGACAACGAAGTCGGAACGGCTTGACTCAATCCGACGTCGGACGAAACGACTTCATAAATCGAGCAGCGGAAACCTTGGGCTTTGTTTCCTTTGTTTTCTCCTGTTCCATTCCACTTCTGTTCTCGGGATGAACTGATATGAACACTCACGGTCGGAGCAAAGCGCCACGCGGTCTGGTCATCGCCGCGTTCGTCGCGATCTACTTGATCTGGGGTTCGACCTACCTCGGCATTCGTTTTGCCGTCGAGACTCTGCCGCCGTTCCTCATGGGGGGCGCGCGATTCCTGGCGGCGGGACTCCTGCTCTATGCCTGGCTGCGCGCCACCGGTACGCCCGCACCATCGCCGGTCAACTGGCGTCATGCGGTCCTCGCGTCCGCGCTGATGCTGGGTGTTGGCAACGGCGGCGTGAACTGGGCGGAACAGAAAGTGTCGTCCGGATTGGCCGCGCTGATTATCGCCGGAACACCCCTCTGGTTTGCGTTGTTCGACTGGTTGCGGCCCGGCGGAACGCGTCCCACGCTGCAAACGATATTCGGCATCGCGGTGGGGTTTGCGGGCGTGCTGATGCTCGTCGGCTCTCGCTCCGCGTTGCGTGGTGGCGCGGCTGATTTCACGGCAGTCGTCGCCCTGGTGTGCGCGAGCGTCGCGTGGGCCATCGGTTCGCTCTACACGAAATATGCGCCCAAACCGGAATCGCCGATTATGGTCGCGGCTCAACAGATGGTCGCCGGAGGAATCATCCTCGCACTCGTCGGGCTGGCGATGGGTGAAACATTGGATACAACCAGGGTCTCGACACGCTCGCTCGCGGCTTTCGTTTATCTGACGTTCATCGGATCACTGGTAGGTTTCAGCGCCTATGCCTGGCTGCTCAAGGCCACCACGCCCGCGCGGGTCTCGACTTACGCCTACGTCAATCCAGTCATCGCCGTGTTCCTCGGCTGGGCGTTCGGCGGGGAGACGCTCACGGGTCAGATGCTGGCGGCAGCGGGTGTCATCGTGCTCGGCGTCGTGATCATCACCGCGCGCCGGACGCCGCCGGCTGAGCCGGTGGGAAACAATGCTTCGGTGCCGACGGTGTCTTCGGCAACTTCGACGGTGCGATGACATGCGCGTGACTTTGTGAATCTCGCATCTTGCATCCTCCCCGCCAGCGCACCGCTGCCCTCGTCAGACACAGCCGAAGAAGGTCGAATATTTCTCTCCTTTGGCCTCACGCAGAATGAGCAGCGCCAGCTCGCGCGCGTGGTAATCGCCCCACATGGAGCTTTCGCCGTTCGGCGTTTTCTGGCCCGGCGCAATGTAGTCCCAGCCGTTCGGACGATGATAAACCGAGTGGAGCAACAAGCCTTGATGTTTCGGAGTCGTGCTCAAATACGGCTCCTCGAAAAGCGTTTTCGCGATGGTCAATGCAGCCTGGCGATAAGGCGCGCCATTTTTCCTGTCGCCCTTTGCCGTCAAATAATTCCCCAACCGGATCAATCCCTGTGCTGCAATCGCTGCCGCCGAACTGTCCACTGGCTCCCATTTGTTGAAACAATTCGCGCGTTTGTTCAGGTAATCGCCGAGCCGGTGCAGGTTGGGCGCGCCGGTGTCCCACATCGGCACGCCGTCGGCACAGGAGCTTTCGAGATAGTAGTCGGCGGTGGCGGTCGCGGCTGTCAGGAAGGCGCCAATCACTTCCCTTACCCGGCTCTCGATCATCGAGCGAATACTCCGTTCAAACTTGCGGTCGCGGCGCCCGAGTTTCCGTCCTGGAAAAATCTGTTGGTAGCGTTCAGTCCAGGTCGGGGCCGCGGCCGCCTCGATCTGAACCGCGGTAAGTTGGGTTAAGAACTCCAACTGCTCCGCAAAACCAAGAATCGCCCACGCCAGTCCGCGCGTCCAGGTGCTGAACGGCGAGTAACCCTGCTGCGAATTCGGACAGCGATAATGGCCGTCGTTCACATTGAAAATGCTTTCGTGCGCGACACGTCCCCGGACGTCGTAAGCATCGCGGCGTTCGCCGTAATAAACATTGTAGCGCGCCGTCGTCGCGGCATGTTCCAACAGCCGCTGCAACAGCGAAATCTTCTGGTCGCGCTCGCTCCTGAGGACGTGGCCGAGTTGATGCGCCACCGCCAGCGAACGCAGTGAACGCATCGTGTCGATGAAGAGCGAGTGCGGGCCATTGAAAGAATAGATGAATCCGCTGCCATCGTGAATCTGCGTCCAGCGCGCGGCCTGCACTGCGCCGGAAACTTTCAGCGCCAGCTCGTAAAAATCCTTTTCACGCTCGTTAAACGGGATTTTCCCCTCGTGCATCAGGAGAAGCAGGTTGCCATAGGTGGAAATGTTGTTGAAACCGTGATCGTGCACGCCGACGTGAGAGACGTGCGGGGCCATGCGTTCGATCGTTCCGCGCCGGCCGAGTTCCAGAAACCTCTTCTCGCCGGTCGCGTCGAACTGCAGCAACGCCGAACCGAACTGAAAACCCTGCGTCCATTCGGTCCAGCCGCGCGTCGTGTATTTCCCTTTGACGGTGAACACCGGCGTGCCGTGCGCGGGCTTCCAGGTTTTCTCGAGGTTCAGGATTTTCTCCGCGGAAAGCTCGAAGAGCCGCTCGATTTTGGGCAGGAGCCTTTGCGGTGTGAGCCTGAAATCAATTTTGAATGCCATGCGAATTCGTAGCACCGTTGGGTCGAAACGACTTTCCCGAGATTTATGAAATCCCATTTCCAGTGAAATTTTCTTACTCTTACTCTTACTCTTAATCCTGATCTGAGATTACGATTAAGATTAGGATTAAGATTAGGACCGAAAAACTTCACGAGCATTTTATGCAACGTTAGGGTTTCACAACCGCCGCAAGTGAAACCCGCCATCCACGTTGATCA
>QHOP01000498.1 GCA_003219345.1 Verrucomicrobiota bacterium | reverse complement strand
AGTCGCGCGTGCTCTCTGCCTTTTCGATACCCGGAAATTCCGGCATCAGATTGCGGTCCGCCGCCGCGCCAGACAACGGGACGACGGCGCGCACGGTGAATTGGTTGGTTCGTTCTTCGAGCCGCCGTGAAAGGCCGATGACGTAGTAGCTCAACGCGAGTTGGTCGCCCGGTTTCGCGTTCAGGTCGTCGGCAAGCCACTGGTTGATGAGGATGTCGTCGTCGCGCATATCCGGCGGAACCACCGGCGCGCCCATCGCGGTCACCATCGAATACGGCGCGGCGCGGTCGCCGAGGCGCAGTTCGTTTACGAAATAAGTGAGAACGCCTGTTGCATTCGTCGCTGCCCTGAGCGCAGCGTCGGCAACCGGGGGATCGAGAAATACGCGACTGGTGCGCAGTTCGAGCGTGTTGACATCGGGTAAGGCCCGCAATTCGAGTTCGGCATCGGTCAGTTTCCAGGTCTGATGCAAAGCGACGTTGGCTTGAAGGACAGCCCAGGGGTCTTCGTCGGTGCTCGCCAGCAACAGATTGGCGCGGCCCGGCAGTTTCAATTGCTCCTGCAATGCGGCCAGGGAAACGAACGCGTTGAACGGCGCGACCTGGCTGGCCCGCAAACCGAACCGGCCAAATTCCGCGTCCGACGCTACCGCGGTGACTTTGAGCCGCAGCGACACGGAGGAATCCTCCTGCGGCGAAATGGGCGCTTCGCGGGAAAGCCTGCCCGGCTTGGCGACGCGCAGCACGACGCTATCGCCGGTGGTCGCTTTGAGCTGCCTGGCGAGCGGTTGGTTGAGGATCACTTCGTCGGCGGAAGGCGATTTGAACGTCGGCTGTTCTTCGCTCAGCCGCCAGAAACGGTCATCGACGCCGAGCACTTGCGTGCGATTGGCGCGGGCCGAGTCGCCAGACCTGCTCGCAGTCGCCGGTAACGCGATGGTGGAAGCAACTGTTCCCTCAATGAGTCCCTTGTGTGCCAGCTCGTCCGAAAGCGCCGCACGGAAAAAACGGTCATTGGCAGCCAGCGCGATTTGAACTCTGCCCAGCCGCGCGAGCGCCATATCGCGCAGACTGCCGCGTACCGAATCACCGACCACCAGGGCGCCAATCAATACGGCGCTGCCGACGGCCGCGCCGAGCAGCGCGCCGAGGTGCGACCGAGCGTGAAAGCGCAGGCTGCGGAAGATGAGGGTCCAGAGGGTCATGGCAACGTGGAATGACAAATGACGAATGACGAATGACGAATGAATCCAGGATTCCGAATGATGAAACCGGCCCAACGCCAACCACGTTTCGGGTTTTGACATTCTTTCGTCATTCGGAATTCGTCATTTGTCATTTTCGGACGCCAGTCGCCCATCTCGCAACTCGAGCACCCTTCCCATTCGCTTCGCCAGATCGAGCGCGTGTGTCACGACAATCAGCGTCACGGCTTCTTCCTGGTTCAATCGCACCAGCAGCTCCGCAAGGTTCTGGGCCGAGGCGCGGTCGAGCGCGCCCGTCGGTTCGTCGGCCAGCAACAATTTCGGCTGATTGATCAACGCGCGGACAACCGCCACACGCTGGCGTTCGCCGCCGGATAGTTGGCCGGGGCGATGCGTGAGCCGCGCGTCGAGACCAACCTTGGCCAGTAACCGTTTTGCGCGCTGCTCGGCGGTTTCGCGCGGTGTCCCTGCCGCGCCGCCATCGGCGCGACGGCCTGCCCTGCCTGTTTTGGCCAGTGTGGGCACCAGGACGT
This sequence comes from Verrucomicrobiota bacterium, assembly GCA_003219345.1. GTDB lineage: Bacteria > Verrucomicrobiota > Verrucomicrobiia > Limisphaerales > AV2 > AV2. The sequence continues at coordinate 1,290 of QHOP01000498.1, read as the reverse complement.
TCTCCAGTACGGTGCACTGCGGCAGGAGATGGTGCGCCTGAAAAATGATGCCGATTTCGCGATTGCGCACAGCAGCGAGTTGGACGACGTCGAGCCGGCTCAAATCCTGGCCGTCGAGCAACACCTGGCCGCTGGTGGGTCGGTCGAGTGTGCCGATGATGTTCAGCAGCGTGCTCTTGCCCGAACCGGACGGCCCGACGACGGCGACCGATTCGGCGCGCCCGATTTCCATCGAGATGTCCCGCAAAACCGAAACCGTCTCCGCGCCCGCGGGCGATTCGTAACGCTTGCTCACCTCAGTCAGCCTCAGCAATGGCGATGGCATGATGCAGTTTTAGACGAAAATGGCGAGAGAGTCGTAGAGAAGTTTGAACATTTATTTAATGTGGGACGGGCAGCGTGCCTGCCTGGAGAGGCTGGAAGCCTGTCCTAGCTTTGCTTCAACCACCGCTTTGCCTTCATTTCAAATCGCGGCAGTGTTCCGTGCGCGACAGCCGTCACCGGTACGCGCAAGGTGAACGCAACTTCAAATGCCTTTTCCAAGCGCTTCACAACGCCTGACGGATCGGCGCAGCTTGCCGTCGGCTCAATCTGGACACTGAGTTCCGTCAGCGAACGCGCGTCGCTGACGGTGACCTGGTATTCCGCCACGTCGCCGCAGGCGCGGATGATGTCTTCGACCGCGCTGGGGAAGATGTTCACACCGCGCACGATGATCAGGTCGTCCACGCGTCCGAGGACGCCGCCTTCTAGCGCCAGGGTGTGGCGGCCGCAGGCGCATGGAGTTCCGCGTTCCGCGGTCCGCGGTGCGAGTTTGACGAGGTCGCCGGTGCGATAGCGGAGCAGCGGCGAACCGATGCGGCCGAGGGTGGTCAGCACAAGTTCGCCCGTTTGGCCGGCGGCAAGCGGCTGGCCGGATGCCGGCTCGATGACTTCAGCGAAATAAGCCGGCTCAAGCACGTGCAACACGCCGGGCTGCCTCGGGCATTCGTGAGTGACCGGTCCGGTTTCCGTCAAGCCGTGATGATCAAAGACACGTGCGCCGTGCCACAAATCCTGAAGTCGCGTCCGTAGCGCGGGGATGCTGCCGCCCGGTTCGCCCGCGACGATAATCGTTTTCACGCGGGCGGCGCGCAGGTCTATTTTTTCCTCCGCCGCGGCTTCGGCAAGTCGCAATGCGTAAGTGGGCGTGCAGCAGAGGATCGTCGCGCCGTTATCAATCATCACGCGCAGACGCGCCGCGCTGCTCAGCCCGCCGCCCGGAATGCAAAGGCACCCGATGCGTTGTGC
>QHOP01000497.1 GCA_003219345.1 Verrucomicrobiota bacterium | reverse complement strand
TGGGTTGATCGATTTTACATACGGCCGTGGCGGGGCGGTCCGATAAGCCTTGACCGGGCTGGCCTGGAAAAAGTGAGTGAGGTCATTAATCAGAATCTGCTCCCCGGTAGTCGCATCCACGATGAACCATTCGCACTCGGAACCTCCGGTGCTCTCCCACCAGATCAACTGGAAGGGATAAAGTCCGTCCTCCTGCACAACGAAATCGAAAAGCGACGTTGTCTGGCCGCGGTCTCCGGCCGAGGCGAGTTGAATTGCAAAAACGTCCCGCGGATCGTCGTAGGTCACCACGAACCCGTCATCGCTGTTGACCCCCATGCGATACACTCCGGCCTTCAATTCGAGGATGGTGGACGCGAGCATGACGTAATAATCCTGGCCGCTATCCAAGCCTGGCACACCAGGGCTCTGTTCGTCCGGCCAGGTGGGCGAACGGAACACCCCCTGGTCGGTGCCTCCCGCCGCTTCGTTGAAGTTGATAATGCTTGGCTCAGTGAACGTGCCGTCGGGATTGAAAACCGCTCCCGGCTCATTGCCGGCCGCAGAGCGATTGATCTGGTCGGGATACGGCTGGCCCGTAGTCGGATCAATGAACGCGTCATTGAGTTGGAGGATGGCGGTGACGACGGTGTTGCCTCCGGGACGCGCCACTCCGAGCGGCAACAAACGCAGCCTGAGCTGGAAGCCCGGTTTGGTAGTGTCAACGGAAGTCAGTTTCCGGTCCGGCGGCAGGGTTGGGAGAGTGGAATAATTCTGCACCACGAACTGCCAGGTGTTGGTGTAGGAAACGCCGGCATTGTCGGAGTACGTCAGCGTTACATCGTTGGTGGAACCGGAAGGCAACAGACCGGGCGGATCGAAGGAAATCTTCGTGCTGCTGCCTGACTTGGCAACCTGCGGCGTGACCGCCGAGCCGTTGAACGTCATGGCCACGGTCGTGGAATTGACCGGACTGGTCTGATCCACAAGTTCCACGAAAATATCGGTCTGCGGAAAGGCATTGATCGCCCCCGGCAGCGGCCGGATTTGATTGATCAAGGGCGGCAGGACGAATGTCGAGACACGATACGCTTTGATCGCCTTCGGATTGTTGCGGTCATTGATCAGGATTTTCTGTCCTGTCGCAATGTCCACCGAGAAGAATTCGAGGTTGGCGCCGCCTTGACCTTGCTCCCAGACGAGCCGGACCGGGTAAATGCCCGCGGTCTGGACAAACACTGAAAAGATCGTGTCGGCCGAGCCGCGCCCGCCAGGCAAGTCAAACGTTCCAAGCTGCAAGCCTGCGTCACGGGGATTCACCGCCGACGCGACACGAAAATTGTCGTCGCTATTGACTCCCAATCGGATCAGACCGGCGGGCAAATCCAGGTAGCTGATTAACTCCGCTGCGATGTTCTCAAACGATGCTTCGTCGCCCGGAATGCCCGGAATCGGCTCGTCCGGGAAAGGCGGGACGCTGTCAGCTCTGAAATTGCCGATTTCATTTCCGAGTCCGCCAGCGTCGCGATTCCAATTGATCACGTCCTGATCGGTGAAATTGGTTACCGTGGCGTGGTTCACGTACCGGGCGCCCGTCAGCGGATCAATCAGCAAACCGCGAAGTTGATCTTCGGCTCGCCGGATACTGTTTGGCAAAAGAGAGTCTGTTCTGGCCTGATGGATTGTCCCGCTGAACCCGGAACTTGTTGTGTCCACCGTCCCGGCTGGCCGGGCAAGGCCCGGCGTAAGGGTGGAGTAGTTTTCCACCGTGAAACTCCACGTGTTGGTAGAAGTTTTGGCCGGAGAGGCGTTGTCGCTGAAGACCACAGTGGCTGAGTTGACGGAGCCGGCGGGAAGAAGGTTGGGGGGAGCGGCGGTTATTGTTGTGGTGTTCCCCGATTTTGTGATGATCGGGTTGGACAAGGCCGTGCCGTTGAGGGACAAAGTGACTGAATTCGGATTGAGCTGAGTGGAGCCGCCGTCGGCGATTTGCACCGTAATGGAAGTATCCGGGAAAACGCCCACTGCGTTTGCGCCGGGAGTGCGCCCCGCGACAGCCACAGGAAACGTCGTCGAAATGGCGGATTCAGGTGGACCGGGGTCTGTTGGGGCGGGCAGGGTTGAAAGCTGGAAGGACAATGCATCGACGGACGCCCCGTCCTCCCGCTGCGAGAGTTGAATCGTATAAAGGCCCGGCGAACTAATGACCCAGGTAGCGGCCACGTCGTTTCCGCCCGCATCGGTTCTTTCGAACCCGGCCGCCCCGTGCCATCCGCCGTTGAAATCTGAATTCGCAGTTAAAGTCCGCGCGTACCGATACCAGTCAGCCACAGTTCCGCCAGTGCCGTCGGTGAAGCCTACCAGCCCGGCATACACCGAATCGCTGCCGCCGTCGAACCCGCCCCACCGCAAGTAAAGCTGATACGTTCCAACCGTGCCGATATGTCTCCTCGTGCGTTGATAAATGGGACTGGCCCGGCTCCGGGGTCTTCTGTCGGCACGATAAGAAACGCGTGGCCGCTGGCATTGGTGGTGCGCGAATCAAAATGTTCCGCTTCGATCACGACCCGTCCGCCCGACTCCTGGTAAACAGCGGCCTGGCTGCAGCGGAGTGAAAGCAGCATGGCGAAGAATACCAATCGGACAAATGAAAGTTTCATAGCGCAGTAGTTCATAGGATTTGGCAGCAGTAGTTCGTTGGCTTTCACACTGAGTTCTCCAGTGGTTCCGCAATCGCCAGCTCGATTTCGCTTGAGTAGCCGCGCCCAATCCATCTCATGGCAAATTGGGGAGCAGGCTGTGTCTCTAGCGCACAATGGGCAGTTGTCACGCAGGCATTGGTTCGATTGTGGAGTAGAACTTTCTTCCTACTCCGTATCTCCATCGTGCATCCTGGAGTGATCGCTCCTGGCGTGACAATCGGCGTGGCCGGAACGATTCAATTGGGAGCGCGCCCGCCTCGGGTGCAGTGGCGCGCGCCCCACACGCCACTTCGCAGACCATAAAAGATTTGTGCCGTTGGGTTCGGTCACACGCGCGGAACCCGACCGACGGGGGCGCTGGTCGGAACACGCGTGGGCGCGTGTGCTCCGCCCAAAGAGGTGAATCGCTCAGTCCAGCGTCACGATGCCCCGGCGTAACGCGGTTGTGGCAGCTTGGGTTCGGTCGTTGACGCGAAGCTTGCCGAGGATGCTGTTGACATGATTCTTGATCGTGCTTTCGGTGATGTTCAAGGCCGCCGCAATTTCCTTGTTGCTCATGCCCTCAACGATGAGTTTCAGAACCTCCAATTCGCGCGCGCTTAATTCCGGTCCGGGCAGACGCCGGGCCAGCCGGGCCGCGACGGCCTGAGGAATACAATATTGTCCTTCATAAACAGCGCGAATGTCGTCCAGGAATTCCTCGCGTGGTATGTCTTTGAGCAAGTAAGCCCGTGCGCCGCCCCGGAGCGCTTGATAAATGTTTTCGTCGCCATCGTAAGTTGTCAGCACAATGATCCGCGCGTCAGGAAACTCTTCGTGAATTATTCCGGTCGCCTCCACGCCTCCCATGACTGGCATGCGCAAATCCATGAGCGTGATATCGGGTTTGTGCGCGCGAAACAGTTCCACCGCCTCCCGTCCATTCGCCGCTTCAGCGATGACGTTCATGTCCGGCTGGGTGTCAATCATGCTCCGCAATCCGATGCGGACCACCAGGTGGTCGTCCGCAATCAAAATGCGAATCGCATTATGCCTGGTCATAGTCCGTGTGCGAATGGTTCGGCCCTACGGGCACTTCCACCAGAACTTCGGTGCCTCGTCCCGGCTGGCTTCGCACGTCGAACCGGGCGCCCATCTGCCTGGCCCGTTCGTGCATCCCCAGCAGCCCGAAATGGGCGCCGTTGGCCGCCGTCAACTGAGGAAGATCGAATCCCTGTCCATCATCCTGAATCCGCATGGCCACGCCCTGTTCCTGATAATCCAGTTCGATGCAAATCTTTTCCGCCCGGGCATATTTCAACGAGTTGGTAATTGCTTCCTGGCCGATGCGCAGCAGATTGTTTTCAATGTGGGGCGGCAGCGGGCGCGCCGGGGCGTGGATTTTCAACCGCACGTCCAATGGTTTGTCAGCCATCATCTGGCGGGCGGTTTCCACCAGCGCATTGCCCAGGTCGCCGTTGTCCAGCGACGCGGAACGCAGGTTCATGACGGAACGGCGCGCCTCCGCCAGACTGTGGCGAACCATCTGCAACGCCACCTTCAAATGCTGCTGCGCTTGCGCGGGCGCTTCGGTGAGCTTGGCCGCGACGGCCTCCAACTGAAATCCGATTCCCGCAAAACCTTGCGCCAGCGTGTCGTGAAGTTCGCGCGCGATGCGACTGCGTTCGGCCAGCACGAGAGTGAATTTATCGTGCGCCAGTTTCATGCGGCGGCGATGAAAACCCCAGGCCGCGACAAAGACGGCGGCCGCGCCGAAGCAATAAAACCACGTTGTCTGATAGAAATGAGGCGCGAGGGAAAAGGCAAACGTTGCGCCAGCCTCGTTCCACACGTCGTTATTATTGCTGGCCCGGACACGGAACTTGTAATTGCCGGGCGGCAGTTGATTGTAAACGGCGGTGCGGCGTGTTTCGGCCTCCACCCACTTGTCGTCAAGTCCCTCGAGTTTGTATTGAAAGCGGACTTTTTCCGGCGCGGCGAGGCTGAGCGCGGTGTAATGAAATCTCAGCTCATGCGCGCTCGGCGGAAGTTTCGCCGGCAACAATGGATCAAAACTTTGATTGCCGGTGTAAATCTGTTCGATGAGCACCGGCGGCGGTCGCAGGTTTCGAGTAATGGCCTTTGGATCGATCACCACCAGGCCGTTGACGGTTGGAAACCACAGCCGGCCGTCCCGGCTTCGGCAACCGGCGGGTTGGGTTCCACCCTCGCACTGGGTTGATTTCATGCCCTCGGCCAGGCCGTAAGCGACGCAAGGCAGCGTGCGGATTCGCCCCAGGTCGAAATCCTCCACGGCCTGCTTGGCGAGACTGAAGATGCCGCGGTTGCTCGACATCCAGAGATTTTGCCGGTCGTCTTCGAGAATTTGGAAAATAACATTTTGAAACAGTCCGTCGTGCGAGCTGTAAGCGGTGAACTTTCCTTCCCGGTAACGGGAGAGGCCGCGTTGTGTTCCAAACCAGAGCGCGGCTTGTGCATCCTCATAAATGCTGTAAACCGCGTTGTGAGCGAGGCCGTCCCGCGTCGTGAAGACCGTGAACTTGCCATTCTGATAACGACCCAATCCATCGTTCGTGCCCACCCACAAGTTACCTTTACGATCCTGTGCGATGACTCGGATCAGGTTGCCGGGCAGACGCCCACCCAAAGGTTGCCTTCACGGTCTCCAAACACGGTTCGTGTTCGATGTTGGATGGGGAATCCCTGCGATCGCGTGTAGGAAGTAAAATGACCGTCCCTGTCCAGCGTACAGAGCGCGGCCGGTTCACCCGTGCCGAACCAGACCTTTCCGCCGCAGTCCTCGCCGATGGCCAGGATGAAATTGCTGGGCAGGCCATTTTCAGTGGTATAGTTCGTGAATTTGCCGTCCTGATACCGGCTCAGCCCACCGCCCTCCGTTCCAATCCAAAGCGCGCCATCACGGCCTGCGAAGACACACTTGGTAAAGTTGTTCACTAAACCTTCCCTGGTCGTATAGACTTTCAGCCGGGCATCTCTGAGTTGTGCCAGCCCGCCGCCGTGCGTGCCAATCCATAAACATTTTTCCTGGTCTTCGTAGAGAGCCTCGACCCGGTTGTGCGGAAGTCCGTCTTGTTTCGTGTAACTGGAGATTTTATCATTCGCAAGCCGTCCCAATCCGCCCCAGCTAGCAATCCATAAATTGCCGTCGGAGTCCTGATAAATGTCACGCACACGGTCATCAACCAAACCCTTGTTCGTTCGGTAGCCCGTGAATGTTCCATCCTCAAACCGGGCCAGCCCGCCTCCGACGCTGCCAATCCAAAGCACCCCACTGCGATCGACATAGACTTTGCTGACCATGGCGTTGAGCCAGCCATCCGGAAGAGCGCATTGATTAAAGCGTCCTTGAGAGAACCAATTCAGGCCGCCGCTGGTCCCGAACCAAAGACGGCCTTGGCCATCTTCACAAATGGAAAAAACGCTGGGCCCCGTCAGCCCGTCCGCAACGGTGTAAGCGACAAATTTCCCATCGCGATAGCGCGCCAGGCCGTTCCAGGTTCCCATCCAGAGGTCGCCCTGGCCGTCCTCATAAATGTCCAGGACTCCGTTGCCGGGCAGTCCGTCCTGCCTTTTGTAACAGGTGAATTTGCCGCGACAGAAACAGCTCACGCCACCGTTGAAAGTGCCGATCCAGAGTTGCCCCAACCGGTCTTCGCGGAGCGCTCGAATATCGTTTGACTCCAGACCCGGACTGTTTTCAGTGTGGAAAACGGTGAACTTCACGCCATCGAACCGCGCCAGGCCGTCGCGCGTCCCCACCCACAAATATCCGTCGCGCGTCTGCGT
>QHOP01000496.1 GCA_003219345.1 Verrucomicrobiota bacterium | reverse complement strand
ACAGCCAGAGCACAACCGATCATTTAACGACCTACCTCAAGAACAAGGGCATCTCCTGGAAGGCCTACTCCGAGAATCTTCCCGGCGACGGAACCATCCTCCCTCTCTTCGACGGACCCGGCTACTCCCTCGACCACAATCCGTTCGTTTATTTCTACGACGTCACCGGCAATCCGCCGGCCACGAGCAGCTCCTACGGCATCGCGCACCTGCGCCCGTTCGAAACGGAATTTGCGCGCGACCTGACCAACAACAACGTGGCCAGCTACAATTTCATCGTGCCGAACGACTATGATCAGGGCGAAAAAACTACGCCGCCGCTGAACAACAAGGTCCGGCAGGCCGACACCTGGTTGGCGCGCGAAATCCCGGGGATCATGGCCTCGCGCGCCTATACCAACGGTGGAGTGATTTTCATCCTGTGGGACGAAGGGGTCTCCTCTGCGAACAACCCCAGCGGCCTGATTGTCGTTTCCTCATTGGCCAGGGCCGGATACTCCAACTCGGTGGCCTACACCCACGCGTCCATGGTGCGCACCGAGCAGGAAATCTTCGGGCTCAGCCCGTGGCTGCGACAGGCAGCCACGGCCTCCAATCTGAGCGACCTCTTCACGGTTTACCCGTAGATGAAAGCTAAAATTGGATTGCTCTGCTCCATGACAGTGGTGTTTCTCTGCTGCGCCGGCATGTTGTTCGCTGATCTTCCAAAATCCGGTCTCGTTCCTTCCGATCCCGCGGCCTTCCTGCACAATTTACCGTCCAGTCCGAATAAATCATCGTTCGAGATTGAGCCGTGGTTTGCTGCCGGAGTGACGAACGGCGACAGATCGCCAAAGTTTGTGCAGCGCCTTCGAGACGCAAGCGCAAAAGGGAATGCGATTGTCCAAGGATTGCTGGGCCTGCTGTTGGTCAAGGACGAGGGCATTCCGCCGGATGCAACAGAGGGGATGCGCCTGCTCCGAAGTTCCGCCGCTCAGGGTTGTCTCCCCGCGATGGCTGAGTTGGGTTATATCTATCTGGGGGGCACTACGGGGTGTCCGCAGATACGGCGGAAGCGTTGAAATGGCTTCGTCCAGCCGCCGAACGCGGGTGGGCAACGCGCAGTTCAATCTGAGTTACTGCTACGAGCGGGGATTGGGAGTCGAAATAGACTTTGTGCAAGCTGCAAAATGGTACCGCTTGGCGGCTCAACAAACGCATCTCGTCGCGATAGGTTCGCTTGGCGCTTTTTACATGGAGGGACGAGGAGTTCCGCGCGACTACGACCTGGCCGAACGTTTGTTCAAGCAGGCAATGGAGGGCGGCAACGTACGCGCGAAATTGAACTTGGGCCAGCTCTATGTCGAAAAAGGCTACCGGACAAATATGTTTGAGAGTGGCATCCGCCTAATTCACGAAGCGGCCGAGGCAGGTGATTTCAGGGGGCAGGCGGAACTGGCCAGCCTTTGCTTTTATGGGAAGGGAGAGAATGATACACGATGTTCTGTACGAATAACTTGAAGGAATACATGAGGAGATTAGCAGCCGCAGTCGCCGACAGCGTTGTTCCGGCATGAATTCGTCCCGTCCGTGGGACGGCCAAATCCCACAGGCGAACACAGATGTCAGCCACCTTAGCCCAGCGCCGACGGCTAAGTCTTTCGTTCCCCGCTTGTTGTGAACAACTCTCCTTTCGTTTGGTCTATGGCACAGGTGATGCAAAGGAGCTTGGATTCGATCACGTGCGCCCGTTTCAACCATATCGCGAGCTGTGCCCGAACGAGTTGAAATCCATACCGACCTGGAGCCATCCACCGACTGGCGAAACTCTGATGCGCCCTCCTTGCTATGTTTAGCGATCTTCGCTTCGCCTTCCGCCAGTTGCTGAAGAACCCTGGCTTCACCGCCGTGGCCGTGCTCACGCTCGCGTTGGGCATTGGGGCGAACACGGCGATCTTCAGCATCGTGGATGCGGTGCTGTTGCGCCCTTTGCCGTACCCGCAAGCGGAGAAGATTGTTAGTCTCAGCGAAGTTAACAAGCAGGGCAACCAGATCACCTTCGCTGAGCCGAATTTTTTGGACGTGCATGCGCGCAATCACACGCTCGCGGCGGCAGCACAATACAACATGCAGTTGACGACCGTCCTCGGCGGCAGCGAGCCGGTGCGCACACGTGTCGCTTATGTGTCGGGTGACTTTTACAAGGCGCTCGGTGTGCAACCTACGATTGGGCGTAGCTTCTTGTCGGCAGAAGCTAAAACCGGCGGCCAGCCGGTCGCGGTGGTGAGTCAGGGTTATTGGCAAAGGTTGCTCGGCAGCCGCAAGGATTTGGCTGCGACGCCGATCCGCCTCGGCGACAGGAGTTACACCGTCGTGGGCGTGATGCCGCAGAGTTTCAACTTTCCCAAAGACGCGGAAATCTGGCTGCCGATTGAAGTCTTTCCGCCTTCGCAATCGCGCACGGCGCATGGACGGCGCGTCATCGCCCGCTTGCGTGAAGGCGTGACGCTCGTCGAAGCGCGGGCGGAGTTGAGCGCGCTTGGTAAACAACTCAAGCAAGAGCACGGTACGAACGTAGACCTGGTTGACATAGCGACGCTGCCTTTGCAAGAAGCGCTGGTCGGCGAGGTCAGTCAGAGTTTGTGGGTGATTCTGGCGGCGGTGGGTTTGCTGCTGCTCGTGGCCTGCACCAACGTCGCCAATTTGTTGCTCGCGCAAGCGACGGCGCGGCGGCGCGAGTTCGCCGTGCGCACGGCTTTGGGCGCGACGCGCTGGCGGCTGGCGCGGCAATTCATCGCCGAAAATCTGCTGCTTGCGTTGTTGGCTGGCGCTGTGGGGGTGCTGCTTTCATTTGGGAGTGTGGCTGCGCTCGTCGCTCTCAATCAAGGCAATCTGCCGCGCGCCGATGAAATCAGTGTTGATGCGCGCGCGCTGGCCTTCACTTTGGCGCTTTCAGCGCTGGTGGCGGTGGCGCTCGGCTTG
>QHOP01000528.1 GCA_003219345.1 Verrucomicrobiota bacterium | reverse complement strand
CCGCTGCCAGTCCACGTTCCGCGGCCGGTGGACGCTCAAACTATCCATGAAGGCCCCCCGCCTTCGAAGCGTATTCGAACAAGTCTCGACCCGCCAGCGCACGAACCGTTCATTTTGGAAGACGAGTTTGCGGGAAAGGTTCAACCTGCGTCAAATAGAACAGTCGTCGATTTGTCGCTGGCCCTGTAGTGGTTGCCAAAAGTAATGGAAAGCGCGAACCGTGCGAAATCCTTCTTGCAACCGAGTCTCAATTACATTACCTTGCCGCACGATGAGCAAAAAGCCGTCTTCCGTGAAGGCCGCCCCAGGCTGTGAACAGCCTTTCATCTGTCCTCTCAGCAAGCTGCGGGTGGGCTCCGCTTGCCGGATCAAACAGCTTTCCGCCTCGCCCGAAATTGCCCACCGCCTGCGGGAGATGGGCCTTTGCGAGGAGCAGAAGATCAAACTTCTCAGCCAACAAACCAACCTCATCTGCCAGGTCTGCAACGTTCGTCTCGGCCTCAGCGCGGAGTTGGCTGACGCCATCCTGGTCGAGCCGCTGCGCAACGAAGAGCTGGTGGCTTGAGCCATGGCCGCTGCCCGTCAACCGCTGACGGCCTTGCCGGTCGGCGCCGCCGGCACCGTCACCGAAATCAAAGTGCCTCCCGAACACCGCAGTCGCCTGCTCGAAATGGGGCTGCTGGTGGGAACTCCCGTTGAACTGGTCCGCTTCGCGCCGCTGGGCGATCCGGTGGAAATCAAAGTGCGCGGCTACCATCTGACGTTGCGCAAGCATGAGGCGGATTTGATTTTTGTGCAGACGGGGAGTTGAGGCGACCCGGCAGGCTCCAGGTCCAAAATTCCAATGACCAGAAAAGCCCCAGACCCAAAGCTTCAAGGCAAGGCGAGACACCAGGTCGCCGCCGGTCATTTGAGCCTTGAGCATTGGAGCTGCTTTGAAGCGTTGAGTTTGGAATATGAACCTAATGAAGGCTGTGCACGCTGAATCTGCCAGCCCGTCCATCGCCTTCGCCCGGCGCACGGCTTACGTCGCCCTGACCGGCAACCCGAATTGCGGCAAGACCACAGTGTTCAATGCCCTGACCGGCCTGCGCGCCAAGGTCGGCAACTACGCTGGGGTCACCGTCGAGCGCAAGGAAGGGCGCCTGCGTGGGACGCCGCCGGAGGTTTCCATCACGGCACTGGATCTCCCCGGCACCTATAGTCTCAGTCCGAAATCGCTCGATGAGCAAATCTCCCGCGACGTTCTGTTCAATCGGCTGAGCGACGTTCCACCGCTCAGGCTCGTGGTGATAGTGGTGGATGGCTCGAATCTCGAACGAAATCTTTACTACGCCACGCAGGTCATCGAGTTGGGTTATCCCAGCATCGTTGCGTTGAACATGGTGGATGTCGCCGAGGAAAACGGCCGCCAGATTGACTCGGAACAATTGTCGCGCGAACTGGGCGTCCCGGTCGTGCCAATGGTGGCCAGCCGCGGGCGGGGCGTCGAGGCGCTGCGACAGAAGATCGTTTCGCTGATCGAGCGCGCGCACAGGGTGGCTGTCCCGCGGAGTTTCTGCCAACTACCGGAGCTTTTATCACGCGAGGTTGCAACGATTGCGAATCTGCACGCGAAAACGTTCCCGACATGCGCGCTCAACGCGCAGGCGGAAGCATTGCTGGTTCTGAGCGATGAAGCCGCGCTGTCTTCCAGCCCGGAGCATTACCCGCAGGACATGCACCAACTGGTGACTGTGGCGCGACAGCGTCTGGAAGAAGCTGGGCTGGACTGGCGCAGCGCGGCGATTGAAGCGCGTTACGCCCGCGTGGCCGAAGTGCATCAGCAGGTCACGACCGAATTGGCGAAGTCGGAGGAAACGTTGAGCGACAAGCTCGATCGCGTCGTGACGCATCGCGTTTGGGGCGTGCTGATTTTCGTCGGCATCATGACACTGATGTTTCAGAGCATTTTCAGTTTCGCCAGAATCCCGATGGAGGCCATTCAATCCGCCGTGGATTCGGTCGGAGGCTTTGTGGCTGGAATGATCCCGCCGGGCGACCTGAACAGTCTGCTGGTTGACGGCGTGATCGCCGGTGTCGGGGCGGTGATCGTGTTCCTGCCGCAGATTCTGCTGCTCTTTCTGTTCATCGGCTTTCTCGAAGACACCGGCTACATGGCCCGGGCGGCGTTTCTCATGGATCGCTTGATGAGCAAGGTCGGTTTGCACGGCAAAAGTTTCATTCCCATGTTGAGCTCCTTCGCCTGCGCGATTCCCGGCATTATGGCCACGCGCACCATTGAAACGCCCAAGGACCGGCTCGTCACCATTCTCGTCGCGCCGCTGATGAGTTGCTCGGCGCGGCTGCCGGTTTACACGCTGCTGATCGGTGCGTGCATTCCGGACAAGCGCGTGTTCGGCGTTGTGAGGCTGCCCGGCCTGACCATGCTCGCAATGTATTTGCTCGGCACCGTGGTCGCCTTGCTGATGGCGTGGCTGTTCAAGAAGACGCTGCTCAAAGGGGAGACGCCGCTGCTCATCATGGAATTGCCGCCTTACAAGCGTCCGCTGCTGCGCGTCGTGCTGCGGCACATGTGGGACCGCTCGAGACTGTTTTTGCGCCGCGCGGGCACGGTGATTCTGGGCATCAATATTCTGCTTTGGGGTTTGGCGACTTATCCGCGCACAAACGTTGAATCGTTAAATCGTTCCACCATTAAATCGCAAACACAGGGCGCCGATTCAACGATTCAACGATTTAACGGGTTAACGCAAAATGAACTTGCGGGCGAAAGATTGCGGAACAGTTTTGCGGGCCGTCTCGGCCGCGCCATTGAGCCCGCCATTGCGCCGCTGGGCTTCGACTGGAAAATGGGCATCGGCATCGTGGCCTCGTTTGCCGCGCGGGAGGTTTTCGTCAGCACGATGTCCACGGTGTATAACATCGGCCGATATGACAAATCCAGGTCGAGCATCAAGAGCCTGGCCGAGACGCTTCAGCTTCAAAAGAAGCCCGGCGGTTCACCCGTTTACACGCCGCTCGTCGCCGTGACCTTGATGGTGT
>QHOP01000527.1 GCA_003219345.1 Verrucomicrobiota bacterium | reverse complement strand
CGTAGCCTTCATCCAGACGGTGCGGCAGGTAGTGGTTCACTCTCCAGCCGAGCGCAGTCAGAATTTCGGTCAGAAGCGCAGTCGAAGTGACGCCGTCCACGTCGTAATCTCCGAAAATGACGAGCGGCTCGTCCCTGTGTCGCGCCAGAAACAGCCGCTCGACGGCCGCGGCCATGTTCGGCAGCAGGAATGGATCGCTCAGTTGCTTCAACCTGGGTTGCAGGAAATCCGCCGCGCGGTCCTGTTCAGTCAGGCCACGGTTGACGAGGCATTGGGCCAACAGAGGAGAAACCCTGAGTTCTTCGGTCAGTCGCCGGGCGAGCAGCGGCTGTGGAGGCGCGATTGACCAGCGAAATTTCACGGCGTGAAGGTGGGACAGGCATCCTGCCTGTCGCCGACAGGTTGGATGGCTGTGCCACTTTGCGAATTCACCACGGTCGTCGCCGCGGGAGGAGAATTGGAGGCCTCCCTCCGCCCAGGACGGGAACGTGTCACGCGCGTCTGAGCGGCGGCTCCTTCCCCGGGCGGAGGCAGGGGTGAGTTCATGGCCGTGGTTTGCATGCGGCAAGTGAATTCATCAATCCAGCCATCACGGCGAATCCGGCTCGGAATCATCCTGGGCCTTCCTGGCGGCGGAGTGCTCCCTCCGCGCCACGATCAGGGAAAAGATCATGGAGGTCAAAATGATTGAAGCCACTACGGCAAGCGATACATTCGGGTCAATTTCAATCTGGAACCAACGCGCTTCCCTGACACCGCGTTCGTGTTCCTTGAGATGCGGATCGAGCAGCATTTTGACACCGATGAATGCCAGCACGATGGAGAGACCGACTTTGAGGTAACGAAAATAGCCAATCGCGCCCGCCAGAACGAAATACAGGGAGCGCAACCCGAGGATGGCAAACACGTTCGACGTGAACACGATGAACGGGTCGGTCGTCAGACCGAAGATCGCCGGGATGGAGTCCACCGCGAAAATCACGTCGGTGGTCTCGACCATCAACAACACAATCGCCAGGGGCGTCAGCGCCCGCCGCCGGGATGCACACCTTCCTCCTCCGCGAACATCATCTTGAGGCTGGTATAAATCAGAAAAGCGCCGAACAAATAAAGCAGCCATTCAAAGCGCTCGATCAGGCTGACGCCGGCCAGGATCATCAATCCCCGCATGATCAACGCGCCCAGGATCCCCCAAAACAGCACGCGATGCTGATGCTCGGTCGGGATGCGAAAATACGCGAAGATCAGCGCGATGACGAACACATTGTCCATCGACAAGGACAATTCAGTGATGTAACCGGTGATGAACAGCAGGGTTTTCTTTTCGCCCATGTTCGGCTTCACGAAGGCGAAGGCAAAAACCAGCGCCAGGCCAAACCAAACCACCGTCCAGGTGAACGCTTCCTGGAACCTGACGACGTGAGCGCGGCGATGAAACACCCCCAGGTCCAGCGACAGAAAAAGCAGAACAACAACAATGAAGCCTGCCCAGTGAAAGGGCGTGATTTCAACCTGACCGAGCATGACCCTGCGCTCAGGCCGCCTTGGCTGGCCGGTTGGCGCTGGCAGTGATGGCGCTGTCCATGACCACCTGGGAGGCGCCTCCCGTGGGCCGCTGACCTTTGTGCCACCAGAGCACCAGCGCGCTGGCAATGTAGATGCTCGAATAGGTGCCGGTGATGATGCCGACCAGGAAGGTGAAGGCGAAATCGTTGATGACGCCGCCTCCAAACAGATAGAGCGACAGCGTCGCCAAAAACACCGTTCCCGAAGTAATGATCGTGCGGCTTAATGTCCGGTTCAACGCGTGGTTCATCAACTCCTTGAACGTGCCGCGCACGCCGAGCTTCAAGTCCTCGCGAATGCGGTCGAAGATGACAATGGTGTCGTTGATGGAGAAGCCGATGATGGTCAAAATGGCGGCGACAATCGGCGCGCTCAACTCGCGGCCGGTCAGGAAAAACCAGCCCATGGTCATCAGCACGTCGTGGATGATCGCGATGACCGCGCCGACCGCGAAGGAGAATTCATAACGGAAAGCCACGTAAACCAGGATGCCGAACATCGCCAGCAGCGCTGAAATGACCGCCGACTCCTGGATTTCCCTGCCGACGGTCGGCCCCACTTTGTCCAGTTGGAGCCGCTCATATTTGGCGGCCGGAAATTTTTCTTTGAGCGCCTCCTCCACCCTGACTCCCGTCCCAAACGGAGTCGTTATTTGAAGCGATCGCTTGCTGGTGCCCGGATCTTTTTGGTACTGGATCGTTGCATCACCGATCCCGAGTTTGCCGATCATCTCACGCAGCTTGTCCACTCCGACCTGCTCGCTCTGGACGTAAGCCAGCGTTAACCGGTCGCCGCCCGCAAAGTCCGGTCCGAGAACGTCCTTGCCGCGATGCAAGCCGTACGCGTTTCCGATCAGGATCAACGCCCACGAGGCGATGAAAGCAGGGACGGCCCAGCGCATGAAATCGAAGTTCGCGCCGCGGATGATGTGCAGCATGTTCAGTGACTTGATCAGATTCTTCTCCAACAACCAGTCGAAAATCAGGCGCGTGACCACCAGGGCCGTGAACATGCTCGCCGTGACGCCGATGGTCAGCGAAACGCCGAAACCCTTCACCGGGCCTGTGCCAAGCCAGATCAGGATGACCGAAGAAATAAGCGTGGTCAGGTTGGAATCGAAGATCGTGCCGAAGGCCTTGTCGTAACCGGCATTCAGCGCGCCGCGCAACGATTTGGCGGCGGCCAGCTCCTCGCGGATGCGTTCATAAATCAGCACGTTGGCGTCCACCGCCATGCCGATGGTCAACACCACGCCCGCGATGCCGGGCAACGTCAGCGTGGTGCCCAGCGAGCACATGACACCGAGCAGGATGATGATGTTCAGCATCAGCGCGACGTTGGCGACCAGTCCCGCCAGCATATAGTAAACCAGCATGAAGACCACGACTGCCGCCGTGCCAATCACGGCGGCTTTGATGCCGCTGGCGATTGAGTCCTTGCCGAGCGAGGGATCAACGCCGCGCTCCTCCGCGATTACGACCGGCGCTTCGAGCGGGTTCAGCAGCACGTTTTGCAATTCAAACGCTTCCTCCACCGTAAAGCCGCCGGAAAGCACGCACGAACCACTGAGAATCGGCTCCTGGATTTCCGCCACCGACCTGAGCTGGCCGTCCAGGAGGATGGCCAAAAAGTGATGCACATTTTCTCTCGTGATGTCGCCAAACAACGATCCGCCTTCTGCATTGAAGTCGATGTGGATTTTCGGCTCATTGGTGACCGGATCAAAAAACACTCCGGCGTTCTTGATATATTTGCCCGTCAAGCCGCGTTCGGGCGTTTTCTTGACCAGGTACGGCTCAAGACGGACCTGGCTTTTTGGCTTCTTCTGCTGCCAGACCATGTTGGTGTAACCGATGGCCGACAGTCCTTTGGAAAGCAGTTCGCCGCTCTCCGGATGCACCATTCTGAATTCAAGAAATGCCGCGCGCTGAATCGTGCGTTCCGCGCTCTCCTTTTCCTGCTCGGACAAACCCGGCAACTGGATCAGAATCTTGTTTTCGCCTGCTTCCTGAATGACGGGCTCGGCGACACCGAACCGGTCCACGCGCTTGCGCAACACTTCCTGTGCTTGCGACAGCGCCCGACTTCGTTGCTCGGCTTGCGCGAGCTTGTTGGTGTCCATCTCGACCAGGAACGATGTGCCGCCTTGCAGGTCGAGACCGAGCTTGATTTTGCCCGCGGCATCGCGCTGCAAGTGATGGAGAATGGCCAGGGTCGGTTCGGTCTCCGACGCGACGTCGACGAACGGAAAGTAGCGGGTCAGGTCGTTGGTGCCGACCGCCTGCAACAGATTGGTAAACGACCGGCCCGGGGCCTGTTGCTCCAATTGTTGGGCCCGGCTGAGGATCGCGGTGAAATTGGTGTCGGGGTTGACCGCGCGGCTCTTGAATTCCTCCAACAGATCGCGGTTCGTTGGCGGGTAAATTTCCCA
>QHOP01000526.1 GCA_003219345.1 Verrucomicrobiota bacterium | reverse complement strand
ACAGCACCAGCGGCAAGGTGGTCGCGTCGGTGCCCATCGGTCAAGGAGTGGATGCCAACGCGTATGATCCCGGCACGCAGCTCGCCTTCAGTTCCTGCGGCGACGGGACGGTCACGATTGCCCACGAAGACGGGCCGGACAAACTCACCGTGGTGCAAACGCTGAAGACCGAACCCCGCGCAAAAACCATGGCGCTCGATCCCAAGACGCACAAGATTTACCTTGCATCCGCCAGGTTCGAGCCATCCCCAGAGCCGGCGCCGGGCGAGCGCCGGCAACGCCCGAAGATGGTTCCAGGCAGCTTTAAGATTTTGGTTTACGGAATGTGAAACACAGTGGTTGGATTGGCACCAGCCGCCGGCTGCGAGTGAACGCTGATTTATTGGCCGCTTCGTCCGTCTGCAAATGCACCCGGGCCCGACAACCAAACATGAAACGCTACACGCGCCACGCAGCGCCTTTGCTCGTGGGCATTCTCCTTGGTCTCACGAGCCGCGTCGGAATAAAAGCGAGTGATCGCATCGAGCTTGCGGGCGACGTTTCGCAGTATCTCCTGCCCGCGACTGCGGCAGGAGTGACACTCGGCTACACGGACGGCGAAGGCGCGTGGCAATTTGGGGAGTCAACGGCACTCACTCCTGGGGGTCACTTACGGCCTGAAGTATTCGATTGACGAAAGGCGGCCCAACGGCGGCAGACATTCCTTTCCTTCCGGGCATAGTTCGATTTCTTTCTCTTCCGCAGAGTTTATGCGCAAGCGTTACGGCTGGGAGTATGGCGCCCCAGCTTACGCGGCCGCGTCCTTTGTTTGCTTACAGTCGTGTCGAGGCCCGCCAGCATCATCCAGCGGATGTAGCAGCCGGCGCCGTCATCGGTATTATCAGCAGTTGTATCTTTACCAAGCATTACAAAGGGTGGGAAATTGAACCGGAAGTTAATGGCAAATATTATGGCGTTAGGCTATACCGCACTTGGTAATTAAGGAGATTTGTCATAGCCGCTGCCGACTGGGCTGTAATTCGGCGATCCACTGATTCGATTTCGTCGTGATTATTTTTGGGAAGATATCGCGCTCATCGTCAAGCCCCGCACCGGCACGACCATTGGAGCGCACCGGAACTACCGGTTGATCAAGTGATAACGTTCTTCTTCTTGGATCGCCCAATGAAATAAATCTGTCCTGGGGGCGCGCTCCCGGTGGCCGAGGCCAACATCTGCTGTGCATCTACGTAGCGCTGACCCTTTGGCCGCAGGAATTTTGCGAAGCTTTCGGTGAGCTTGGTCTGGGCGTGAATTCGTTCGAAGCACCAAAACTCCAGATCGTAATACGGATTAAGAACTTCCAGGATCTCTACGACCGAATGGCTATCGCGCTCCTTGCAGGATGTCGAATTCAAAACCCTCGCAATCGATTTTGAGCAGGGCGATGGACAGCACGCTGGCGAGGTCTTCATCGAGTGTGGTGAGCGGCACTTTGACGACAGCTTTGCTGCGTTGCGTCCTGTGGGCTTCCTCTTCCATATCATCGCCACTCTCTTGGGCGCCGGTCGCGTCAACGCCGGCGACGACTGACCCATTGATGCCAATGGAAAACGAAATTTCTCCGCGTTCTGACCCGCACGCGAAGTTGCGTGCTTCCACGTTCGCGAAGTGATTGCAAGCGATGTTGCGTTGGAGCAGCTTGAACAGGAACGGCTGCGGTTCATACGCAATGATCGGCAGCGACGAAACCGAGCGCAGCAGCAGCGTGTAAAGACCGATGTTGGCGCCCACGTCAATCAAGAAGCCAGACGTGAACTGTCGGACTAACGGCGGCAAAAGCCGAAACTCCGGCACGACATCGACGCCGTTGAGCAATTGATGGGTGATTTGTTTCGCCCAGGCCGTGGGTTGAACCAATCGGCATTGATCGAATGGAATCTCCAGCAGTCCGTGCCGGCCATTCATCGCGGAGAGCAGAGGGTGATATTTGCGTCCTAACGGCAGGATTCGATGCAATCCTCGCAACAGCTTTTCGCCGCGAATCGTCCGCACATGGTCCCAGGGGTGGGTTTCCGCTCCGCTGTTCATGCCGTTGAAAATCGCAGGTTGACTGACTAGGTTCCGATCACTCAGCTGTGCTCGGCTTTTGGCCTTCCCCCGGCGGGTTCATTTGATTGCGCTTCATTGCGCTGTCGAGTGCGAGATTCGTCAGAATCGTAACACATCGGAAACTGTTTTCAAACTGGTGTTCTGTCCACCACGCAGTTTGTCTGGACCGACCTTCCGGGATTTGGCAGCCGATCCCTCTTCGGCCATTTCCGATGAGAACGCTGTTGGTAATTTGCTTATCTCAAGAGGTTGCTTCATTATCCGTTCCCGGCGAGTTCACATTCGGTTTTTATATCACAAGGGCGGTTCGCCGCCCGGCACCCGTCCTGCTCTCGGGTCTTCGTTCTGTATTTTGGTTCAGGTTTTGTGCCTGCATAGATTGCGCGGTGCGGTATGCCCCCCTTTGACGCACCGCGCACTTCTTTGCTGAGACTTGACTTACCCTTTCGACGCCTCCTTTGACGGTCAGACACATCGTCGGTCATTTGTCGGCCTCAGATCGAAATTTGGATTTCCTGTCAGAAATTTCTCTCGAAAGCCGCTCCAGATGAACGACTCCCGCCAATTATTGCGCATCCTGCAGGTCAATTCGCTCTTCAGCGGCGGTGGAACGGACAACCAAACCATGGATCTTGCTGTGGGTCTGCAGGAACTTGGACAATCGGTGACGCTGGCCGTAGGCGCCGGCAGTCGGTGGGAACCACTGGCGAAACAATTGAACGGTGTGGAAGTCGAAACGTTCCCTCCGAAGACCGCACTCAAGAGTGCCATGATCCACCGGCTGGCCGGTATCGTGCGCACCAAGAACGTTCAAATTCTCCACGCGCACCAGGGGCGGGATTATTGGCCAGGTATCCTGGCTGCCAAGGCGGCTTGCCAAGGCACCCGCGTAGTCGTGACGCGACATCTAATGACCCGCCCCCGGCGTCTAAGTCGCTGGCTGCTTCTCCACATGGCCGACGTAGTCGCGGTTTCACACGCGGTTGAAACCGTTCTGCAACGAGAATTGCATGGGCCAAAACACCGGCTCCACCAGGTCTATGGAGGTATTGATCCGGACAAATTTCAGGCGGAACGCACCGTGGCTGGGAAAAGTTTGCGCCAGCACCTCGGCTGGACTGAGGAAGACGTCGCGTTCGGTGTGGTTGGCGTGTTCAACCTGCCGCGAGGAAAGGGGCAGTTGGAATTCCTGGAAGCCGCTGCACAACTGCACCATCGATGCCCGCGCGCTCGCTTTGCACTGATTGGCAGCGGCACGATGGAAGAAATGTTGCAGGAACGAATTGGCGCGCTAGGGCTAGCCTCCGTGACCACAATGATAGCGTTTACCGATGACATTGCCCCCGTCATGAACGCTTTGGATGTCGTGGTTCATCCTGCAGTGGGTACCGAGGCGCTGGGGTTGGTGATCTGGGAGGCACTGGCATCGGCCAAACCGGTGATTGCCTCACGTTTGAACGGGATTCCCGAAGCCTTCGTCGAGGGTGAGCATGGGTTACTGGTTCCGCCGGCTGACGTTCCGGCGTTGACCGAAGCCATGTGGACGTTATTACAGAGACCGAAACTGCGGTTGCAGTTTGGCTGTGCCGGGCGCGAGCACGTTTGCCGTCATTTTTCACGCGCTGTGCAGGCGGCGCGGATGATGGAATTGTATTTGAAATTATACGCTCCACGGTAGCTTGTTGATATTAAACATGTCTGCTTCGCAGCCCTACTACACCGCTCTCCAGCCCTTCCGGTGTTTGTTCCAAACAGGCGTTCCTATTCTGATGTACCACAAGTTGGGGCCGCGCCCGTCGGGGGTGCGGCTAAAGGGACTTTACATAAAGGTGTCACTGTTTGCGCGACAGTTGGACGAATTGCGGTCCGCAGGTTTCACTGCCGCCCGACTCGCTGAAGTGCCACGTGCAAATGACAACGGCAAGCGGCCGGTTGTAATGACATTCGATGATGGTTTTCGCAATGTGTGGGAGCACGGCCTGGAGCCGCTGGCACAATATGGCTTCCGGGCAATACAATTCCTGGTTGTAGATTTGCTAGGCAAAAGCAACGATTGGGAACAGACGTTGGGCGAAGTGCCTGAGCCGTTGATGGACGCGGAGCAGGTGCGCGAGTGGATTGCCGCTGGGCACGAAGTCGGATCACATTCTCTGACCCATCCCTATCTGACACGCCTGTCTCTCGCCTGCGCACGCGAGGAGATTTCAGCGAGCAAAAAGAAGCTGGAGGATTTCTTTGGCGTGACAGTGGAGCATTTCTGTTATCCATACGGCGACTGGAACCCGCAAGTGCGCGACCTGGTCAGCGAAGTCGGTTACCGCACCGCATGCACCACCGA
>QHOP01000524.1 GCA_003219345.1 Verrucomicrobiota bacterium | reverse complement strand
GGCGCTCGACATGGACCGGTTCATTTCCTTCCTGGCGCTGGAAGTGCTCGTCTGGGACTGGGACGGCTACGTGATGAACCGGAACAATTACCGGATTTACCACGACCCGTCGAACGACAGGATGGTGTTCATTCCTCACGGCATGGACCAGATGTTTTGGGACGCGAACGGCTCCATTCGTCCCAACATCAACGGGCTGGTGGCCAACGCCGTCA
>QHOP01000525.1 GCA_003219345.1 Verrucomicrobiota bacterium | reverse complement strand
AAACCAATTTGGAATCGCTGCGCAAGGAGCCGCGGAAATTTGTGTCAGCCACCGTGCAGGAAGGCGAACTGGTTTTCACCAACGTGGCCGTTCATCTCAAGGGTGCTGCGGGGAGCTTTCGTCAGATTGACGACAAACCGGCGCTGACACTGAGCTTTGGAAAGTTTGTCCCCAGCCAGCGTTTTCATGGCTTGCAGAAGATCCA
>QHOP01000523.1 GCA_003219345.1 Verrucomicrobiota bacterium | reverse complement strand
ATGCGTCTGGTGCTTCGCATTCTGCCCGCGCTCACATACGCCTCGTCAACTTCGATCACGCCGGAAACCTTCGCGCGTTCGGGGCAAACCATCCCGGCCCGAAGCCGTTGCAACATCATGTAGGCGGTCTCGTAACGAATGCCGAGTTGCTTCGCTAGATTCCATGCTGAAAGCCCTGCCTTTTGCGTTGAGACGAGGTAGGCGGCCCAAAACCACATTTGGAGCGGCTTATGCGTCTTGTGCATCACGGTATCGGTTATGACGCCAATGTGATGCCCTTCTAAACACTCCCAAACCTTCCTCGTTCGGATAAACGACAGGGCCCGGCTTCCATCGTAAGGACACCGGAAGCCGTGTGGCCAACGAACGCGCCGCAAGTAATCCCAACAGGCTCGTTCATTTGTGAAGCGCCGTTGAAAATCGAGAATGTTAAGGGGGAATGTCATACCCGTCACAAATACCACCGCCGCGCTTAAATCTCTTCGCTAGTCGTTTGGAGATTTCAGCGAATGCTTCTTTTTCGGAATCTGGCACGCCAACGCTTTCAAAACAATGCCTTACGCGAATTAAATCTAAAAGCAGCGGCCACGGGTCATCCTTCTTGTTCAGCAGTGCTATCCTTGGAGAAACCGACCGCCAAAACCGATAACAAGACTTTGCTAAGTCGGTTTCGTTTTTTTTGATCTGTGATTCCCTGCGTCTAAAGACCTCGGCGGCATCTTCGATTTCTGGAAAAGGAGGCGCTACTTTTCTTTTCAGCACCTTCCAAAGTCTCGGAAGTGTGAAGGCAAGAAAAGCGCCGAACGCAAAACCAGTCAAACCCCACCTCCATCTTTCTGGAATAATTTTCCATTGCGCCAATAGCCAAAGGCAACTTGTCCAAACTGCGTCCTTCCACTCCTTAAGGAAGTCGTAAAATTTCGTAAGCATTCTCGCCGCCTACCAGATTGCGCTTGCAAGTCAACGTTATTCTGGCCTAAAAGGATAAGCATAATAGGAAATGGGCTTTGATACAAAAATGGAACCCGCCGAGGAGAATGCAGCGCGGATTCAGCCTTGGCGCGACGCCAAAAAAGCACAGGCAGTCCATGACCAGGCAATCCGTACCAACACTTCGGGAAGGCGGTGAATTGCTCTACCGCCATCAATCGCTCCGCTCAGTCGAGGAACGCAATGTTGCTTGGCGACACGTCCAGCAAATAAATTCCCATTTCCTCAAATGCGATCAGAACCTTTTCGACCCGCGGCCAGCGCCCTTCGAACTGCTCACGCTTCTCCGCCTCCCAATCGGCCCAGACATCCGCCGGGAAGTCGGGGCGGACGTCCAGGTAAGCCCCTGCGAAATCCAGAACGAAAGGACGCTTCACAATGGTCATTTCGAGAACCTGCAAAGCGTCGTCGGAGCCGACCAGTTGCGGCACATTGAATCCCAGCACCTTGTTTACCGCCATTGTTGCAAGCCGCTGATACGCCTGCTTTTCGCGCAAGTAGGGATCATCGAAACGGAGAACTTTGATGGCAACATCTGCCGGTTTGGCCTTGTGTTTGGCAACCAGAACGATACCGTCTTTTCCAGAGCCAAGCGTCTCGGCGAGTTCGAGTTGATGCCGAGCAGCATACAGGCGGGCGTTAGGTATCAAGATTTCGTTCATGATCGCAGAGCAGAATCACGGCGCACATTCGGCCCAGGTGGAGATGCGGCTGATCGTCAATGGCGAATCCATCAGCATCACGCACATGGGTCCCGATTTTCTCTTCATCGAGTCTGCCAACGACCATCCACCCGGCGACGCCAAGATCGTCTTGCAGGTGGACCAGAGCGAACGCTGCTGGAACGTGCATCTACCCGACGGCATCTCTGCTGCGTCCAATCGGGTTGCTATTGCCGCGAGCGTGTAATTGCGCTGCCAAGGATCCTTCAGCTTTGTTTCCAACTGTGTCGGTATGCACCGACGCTTCAACGGGGCCGCGCCCGCACGAGCGCGGAGAGTAATGGCATTGGTTCTGCCTTCGCCATTCGGCTCAACAGACTTCAATTCGGCAGCCATACGGCTGAACAGTAACATTTTTACTTGTTTAAGTGTCACGGTTCAAGTTTTAATTGCACATGGACGCCGAACGCCAACTTCCTCCTGAAACGAAGGGGTGGATTCGGAAATCGCAAACCTCATACGCAGTTCTCTCTTTCACGGAGTCGGACGAAACTGGCGAGCCGACTACACAGGCTCACAAATCGCCGGATCAACCCGTCAACCTCAACACCAACAATGAATGCCCTTGATCTGAAAACCCTCAGTTCAGCCGTAACCAATTCCGCTGCAGCATTTCGCTCCCGAACCCGGCTTCAGCCTGCCGGAGGCGAAGGGGATAAAGTATTTCCGCCAACCTACGCAGGAGCGGTCTATGCGAAGGAGGATCGGCAGATTAATGGCGCGAAGGTGCCCTGCGTGTTGCTCGATTCAGTCCAAGCGCAAGCGAACCGATTGGAGGAAGCGCTGCAACGCGCACTGGACGCAGGCACGCTCAAGAGCGTCCCGGTGCTTAATGTGGATTTCACCGGCATCGGATTGCTGGATGAGGTCGGGCGCGTGAGCAGTCTCGAAGCGCCGCATCGGATTGCCGACGCGATTCTCCGTGACAGCCTTCATGATGGGCAACCGTTCCGTAAAAGTGAACTTGGGAAGTCGCTGGATCAAGCGAGTCTGCAAAACGCCACTCCCCTCTACAAACTGTGCCCGACAGCACTGATCTTCGGCCTCTGGGATTCGACCGGACCGAAGGGCGGACTCGGCGCGAAATTCCAGCGGGCACTTGTGTCGGAAATCATCGGCGTCAATGCGGAGATTGGAGTGAAGACGAGCAGCCGGATCGACCCTCTCGGCATGCGCGCGGCGGCGAAGGTAATCAAAAAACCAGACGGCAGTTACGAACTCGCGGGCGATAAAGCGAAGGACGGTGTTTCGCCATCGGAGGTCA
>QHOP01000522.1 GCA_003219345.1 Verrucomicrobiota bacterium | reverse complement strand
CTGCCTCGTTTCAGTTCACCGCAAGGCGGGAGCACCGACTCGATGTGTGGTTGCACGGACGCGACGACCGTCTGACCGAGCTGAAGTTTGTGGACGAGCGTGATAGGCGGGCAGGCGAGTTCACGCCGGAGGACACCTTTGTGTTGCATCCTTACGGTCGTTACTGCAACGCGTTTAAATTTGCCGGTGAAGTTGACGTATTCGAATCATTGGACCATGTCCGCAAGCATTACCCGATTGACGGGAACCGGATCGCGATGCGCGGCTTTTCGATGGGCGGCGCTGGAGCGTGGCATTTGGGCGCACACCATGCGGGCGAGTGGGCCGCGGTTGCGCCGGGCGCCGGCTTCGCCAACACAGCGGATTACCTGAGAATTCCGCGCGGTCGGAGTGGTCCACCCTGGTATGAACAGGGGCTGTGGCATTGGTATGATGCGACGGATTACGCGCCGAATCTGTTTAATACCGCCGTGGTTGCCTACAGCGGCGAGCTGGACAAGCAGAAAGCGGCGGCGGACGCGATGGCCGCGGCAATGAAGTCGGAGGGACTGGAATTGGTCCACCTCATCGGGCCAAAGACGGAACACAAATATGAACCGGAGACCAGGAAGGAATTGGCGAGGCGCCTGGACGAATTGGTCGCACGAGGGCGAAATCCGCTCCCCTTCAAGGTTCGTTTAACCACCTGGACGCTGCGATACAACCAGATGTCCTGGGTGAGCGTGGAAGGGTTGGAGAAACACTGGGAGCGGGCGCGGGTTGAAGCCGGGATTCTCAATCCGCACGAGGTTAGGATTCGAGCGGAAAACATCACCGCGCTTACGCTGTCAATGCCGGCGGGACTTTGTCCGTTGGACACAGGGCTTCGGCCAGAAGTGGAAGTGAACGGGCAAAAGCTGGAGGCGCCGCGGGCTGGGGTGGACGGCTCCTGGAAGGTGCGCCTGAGTCAGGGCGGAGAGCGTTGGTCGGTGGTGCACTCCTTTGAGGATGATCTGTTGCGCAAGCGTCATGGGCTACAGGGACCAATCGACGACGCGTTCATGGATTCGTTCATCATGGTCGCGCCGACCGGGCGGCCGCAGCACGATGAAATCGGACGCTGGACAACCAACGAAATGGCGAACGCCATCGCCGAATGGCGAAATCAGTTCCGCGGCGACGCGCGGGTGAAGCGGGATGACGAGATTACGGAGACGGACATCGCGGCAAATAATTTGGTTCTCTGGGGCGACCAACAGAGCAACAAGTTACTGGCGAAAATGACGGACAAGCTGCCGATTCCCTGGGACGCGGAGGCAGTGCGAGTTGGCAAAAAGAGTTTCGCCTCAAATGACCAACTGCCCGCGCTGATATATCCGAATCCACTGAATCCAACCCGTTACGTGGTCTTGAACAGCGGGTTCACTTTTGCGCATCCGCGTTTATCGAGCAACGCTGATCAGACACCGAAGCTGCCTGACTATGCGGTGGTGGACATTGACGGCTCGCCGTCTGTTGGCGTGGCGGGCGAAATTGTCGAAGCGGGGTTTTTCGATGAGCAGTGGAGACTGCCGGACGCGTACAAGTAAGACACGACCTACGACTCATATCCTGCCGCGTTAATGAGTTTTCGGCGAAGGTGGGTTCCTTGGGCAAGGCGTTCGATGTCCGGCATGGCGGGAGTGTAAGAATGCGACAACCTGAAGAAAAGAATGTTGTTAACGCTCGCCCTCACCCCAGCCCTCTCCCCAGGAGAGGGAGAAACGTTCGCCGCGCTCTGGCGATGCGGAAGCGCCGGTTTGTCGTGCACCACTTTCCGCGATTGACCAGAAGGTGGAGACAGGGCGAGTGCCATCCGAACTTCACGAGATGGGCGATGGCTGTTCCCTCCCGGGGGAGAGGATCAGGGTGAGGGTGAGCTTAATAAAACTAACTTCCCTTTCCCCTGATCTCGGGTGGCGGCACGGACCGGGTGTAATCGGGTAGGGGATGCGGCGCGCGGGATCGCGTCTCGAATGGCCTGTTTTTCCCGCCGCAACCGCGAGTTCCAGATGAACGCAGGCTGCCTCATTCCTTCGCCCAGAAATCGATGACGAACACGTCGTCGAGGACCGGGCCGACGAGTTTGCCGAATTCCTTGTGCGCCGGATGATTGAGGTATGTGTCGCGGTCCTTTTCGTTCTTGAAGGTCAGAATAAAGCCGTGAGTGCAGCCTTTGTTTCGATTCTCTGCACTAATGTTGGTTCCCCATTCGTAGGCTTTGATTTCCTTGTGGGATAGGACACTACCGGTTTTCCAGGGATGACTTCTGTGGTCGCCTGGACTATGAAAGGTCATGCAAACACGCCAACGCTCGATCAGAAATCTGGCCGCTGAAATTCTTCTCTCCGTTTGCATCATCGGCATTACTCAAGGCGGCTCCGCCGCTCCGCTCATCTCCACTTTCGCCGGGACAGGCGTGGCAGGTTATTCGGGCGAAGGAGGAGTGGCGACCGGGGCGCAGTTGAACAATCCCTATGGCATTGCCCGCGGCCCGGATGGCGCGCTCTACGTTTGTGACATGGAGAATCACCGCGTCCGGCGGGTTTCCAGGGACGGAACAATCACCACTGCGGCGGGAACGGGAAAGCGCGGCTACTCCGGCGATGGTGGACCGGCTTTGCAGGCGGAACTGAACGAACCGTATGAAGTCCACTTCGACAAAGCGGGGAACATGTTCTTTGTTGAAATGCGAAATCACATTGTCCGGCGCGTGGATGCGGAGACGAAGATCATTTCAACGGTGGCCGGCACCGGGCGGGAAGGTTTCTCCGGTGATGGCGGTCGGGCGACAAAAGCGCAGTTGAAACAACCGCACAGCCTGCAGTTCGACCCGAAAGGAGACCTCTACATCTGTGACATTGGCAATAATCGAGTCCGCAAGGTGGACATGAAGACCGGCACTGTTTCGACGTTTGCCGGGACGGGAGAAAAGCTGCCGACGCCTGACGGCGCGAGGTTCGCCGACGCGCCTTTGAACGGTCCACGGGCAATTGATTTCGACAAA
>QHOP01000042.1 GCA_003219345.1 Verrucomicrobiota bacterium | reverse complement strand
CCACGCTCTTGCCGTGTTCCGAAGCTAGGACGGGCAGGTTGAGAAGGGTGTGTTTGCACCAGTAAAGGAAATCGTTCATTGCCTCAAACCTGTTTGGAAGAAGGTTGCGGCATCTCCGCCGGCGCGGGAGCCGTGTCGCCCGATGTCATCGCGGCCCTCTTGGCCAGGTAAATGAAGAACGCCGCGAAGCCGCTCAGCACAAAAACCACGACCGCCAGCAGACTCAAAATGCCCCAGTTCATCCCTTTGGCGAGGTCGGAATCGGACTTGCCGAAACACGCCGCGCAGGCCCAGAGCGGCTGCGGCGCCGCCGCCATCGCCCCGGCCGCCAGCATTGCGCATCGTCGAATTATCTTCATCCGACTCACAGGTAACTGATGTTTTTGAGCTTCCGCAAAACGGCCTTGAAATAGATCACCAGGATAACTCCAGCCAGGGTCGAGGCAATCGCGTAAACCAGGTCCGCCGTGGCGCCCTGGTCTCGGTAATCAAAATACGACCACGCCCCGAATCCGAACGCCAACAGGATCGACGCGATCACAAAAACAATATGGAACGCTTTAAGGGACATGTTGAGCCGGCGCCACCGTCGCGTGCGGCGCGCGTTGAGTTGAGCCCGACAGTGCCGGGCTGTCGTTCATCGCCCAGATGGTAAGGGCCATCAGCCCGACGAAGAAGAACGCGGTGAACGCCATGATGATGTAAATCGTCTTCCGCTCCGAAACCAAGTGCATGAAGAAACCCGCGACGAGCGACGCCTTCACGGTGGCAATGATCAGGGCGATCGCGATGGCCAGCGCCACGCTTTCAAAGTGCTTGAAATACACCGCCACGGTGAGGATGGTGCCGACGATGAGCGCGCCGAAAACCATGAGGTAGGTTTTCACGTGCTTCGCAACGTGCTGGGGGTCGTTCATAATCGCTTTTAGAGGAGATAAAGGACGGGAAACAGAAAGATCCAGACCAAATCAACAAAATGCCAGAACAACCCGGAAATCTCGATGCGGTTGGTGAACCGTTCGGGGTCCGTTTTCCAAAGCTTTGCCCCCGGCCCCCACAGATACCCGATGACCAGCGCGCCGCCGAAAACGTGCAACCCGTGAAGCGCGGTAAGCGTGAAATAAATCGCGAAATACGTGCTGTGCGCCGGCACAAACGCGGAAAGCCGGGCGATCTCCGCCACGGGTATGGTGATCGCCGCGTGGCCCTCATGTTCTGCAGCGGCTCCCGCGTGTGGCTTCACCGGTTCAGTGTAATGATGCGGGTCGGGGTGAAAAACGATGTGATCGAGCTTCTTGTCCTTCAGTGTTTGTGTGCTCCAAAAATACGGGCCGCCTTCGACATGGCCCGTCATGCGGGCGCCGTCGGTCTTCCAGACTTCATAGTGCGTGAACTTGTCGCGGTATTCGAAGGACTTGATCGTCAGGAAGCTCAAGGCGCAAAGAAGCGTGATCGCCTGATAAAAACGGAATTTGCCCAGGTTGCCCAGCTTGAGCGAGGCCCAGGACATGACGACCGTAACCGAGGAAACGATCAAGACGATGGTGTTGAACGCGCCGATCGGGACGTTCAACAAGCCACGCGGCCAGGTCCCCGGTGGCGCCCCCACGCGCAACAAGATATAAGACGAAAACAACGCGCCGAAGAGCATGACTTCCGAGCCGAGGAACAGCCAGATGCCCACCTTGGCGTTGTACAGGGTGGTGTCGTCGCGAAGCTTTACTGTGAATGGTATGTCCATGCTGATGTTTCCAAATTGCTAACGCTTCTCCAATTCGTTCTGCGGCGTGAAGTCTTTGCTCTTGCCGGGCACGCTGTATTCGTAGGGCCCGCGATAGACTTCCAGCGGCTTGTCAAAATTGCCGTGCGGCGGCGGAGTCGGGGTTTGCCATTCGAGTGTGGTTGACTCCCACGGATTGTCCGAAGCCACCTTTCTGCCGTTCTTCATGCTGAGGAAAAAGTTGAGGATGAACGGAATCTGGGCCAGCCCAAGACACCATGCCGCCCAGGAAATGTGCCTGTTCATGTCGATGAAAATCTGCGGCACGCCGACCAGGCCCAGCGCGGGGTCGTCGACGCCGGCGTACGTGACACCGCCGTCATACATGCGCCGTGACAGACCGGCCATGCCCTGCGCGAACATCGGCTGGAAAATCGCGTTCATGAAAATCAGCGAGGTCCAGAAATGGACTTTGCCCCAGAACTCATTCATGAACCGACCGGTCGCCTTCGGATACCAATAATAGATGCCGGCGAACAATCCGAAGATTGTTCCTGGCGCAACGACATAGTGGAAATGGGCGATCACGTAGTAAGTGTCGTGCAAATGCAGGTCCGTAAAATTGAATCCCAGCGGCAGACCGGTCAGTCCGCCAATGCCGAACATCGGCAGGAACGCCAACGCAAATAGCATCGGGACGGTGAAGCGAATCGAGCCGCCCCACAACGAAATGAAGAAACAGGTCAGAATGATCACCGACGGGATTGAGATAATCATCGTCGTGGTCTGAAAAAACGTTGCGATCTTGGTGCCCATGCCCGTCAGGTACATGTGATGCGCCCACACGATGAAGGACAAAAAACCGATGCAGAGCACCGAATAAACCAGCGATTTGTAGCCCCAGATCGGTTTGCGGGTGTTGTTGGCGATGATTTCGCACACAATGCCCATCGCCGGCAGAATCAGCACATAGACTTCCGGATGTCCGAGGAACCAGAAGAGGTGCTGCCACAACAACGGGCTGCCGCCGCCGGAAATCGGCACGGCATTGCCGCTGACCACCAAACCCGTCGGCAGGAAAAAGCTGGTGCCCGCCACGTTGTCCATCAACTGCATGACCGCCGCGGCTTCCAGCGGAGGAAAGGCCAACAAGAGCAGGAAGGCGGTAACGAATTGCGCCCAGACGAAAAACGGCAGGCGCATCCAGGTCATTCCCTTGGCGCGCAATTGAATGATGGTGGCGATGAAATTGACCGCCCCGAGAAGCGAGGAAGTGATGAGCAGCACCATTCCCAGAATCCAGAAGGTCTGGCCGTTGGGATGGTGCCCCATGTCCGCATACGTCGCCAACGGTGAATAGGAGGTCCACCCGGACCTGGCCGCGCCGCCGGGGATGAAAAAGCTGAAAAACATCACCACGCCACCCATGAAATAGGCCTGATAGCTGGCCATATTGACGCGCGGAAAGGCCATGTCCGGCGCGCCGATTTGCAGCGGCACCACGAAGTTGCCGAAGGCCGCGAAGGCAATCGGCACAATCGCCAGGAAGACCATGATGGTTCCGTGCATCGCGCCGAAGGCGTTGTAGAGGTCCGGCTGCATCACGCCGCCGTTTGCCATTTCATCACCGAGAACTTTGAGCAGCAATTCGCCGACGATCGGGATCGGTTTGCCGGGATAGGCGATCTGCCAGCGCATGATGAGCATCAGACAAAAGCCGAACAACAGAAACAACAGGCCGGTAAGGCCGTATTGGATGCCGATGACCTTGTGGTCGGTGGAGAAGATGTATTTGCGCCAAAAGCCCAACTCCTCGTGGTGAGCTTCGTGGGCCGCGTGCGGTTGAGTCTCGATAGCGGTTGGCTGCATGACTTTCAGGTTCGTTTGCGTTTCGCCAGGAACCAAAAATACTGCCAGGTCAAATTTTTGAGGGGCGCAAGTTAACTTCGCTCTTCGCCCACTGTCAACGTCGAATCCAGGTCTATTTGATTTTGTCGAACACCATCAACCCGAGCAACAGCGGCAAATAAATGATCGACGCATAAAAAAGCTGGCGGGCCCGCTGGACAGTCAGGTCGCGCGAGAACCGGATGGCCTGCCACACGAATCCGAGGCTCAACACCAGGGCTCCGGTCAGATACACCGTTCCCTCCAGCCCGAATAAAAAAGGACACAGACTGATCGGCAGCAGACCGAGTGTGTGGCTGACTGCCTGACGGGAGGTGAGCTGGCCGTCCGGGTCAAACACCGGCAGCATCGCAAAGCCGGCCTTCGCATAGTCCTCGCGGTAAATCCAGGCGATCGCCAGGAAGTGAGGCAATTGCCAGAAGAACAGGATGGCGAACAGGGACCAGCCTTCAACGTTGATTTCGCCCCCGGCGGCGGTCCAGCCCATCAACGGCGGCAGGGCGCCTGGAACCGCGCCGATTGCCGTGTTGAGGGGTGTCACCCGTTTCAACGGCGTATAAATAAACAGATAACTGCCCAGCGTGATCCCACCCAGCAAACTGGTCAACAGGTTGACCGCAATGGCCAGATGAACCAGGCCGGCGGCCGAACACAGGCCGCCAAAGATGAGAACGGTGTCCGGGCGCAACCGCCCCGAAGGCAGCGGCCGATCCTCCGTGCGACGCATGAGCGCGTCATACTTTCGTTCCATCAACTGATTCAGCGCCGCCGCGCCGCTCGCCAGGAGTCCTGTGCCCAACAACGTGTGAAACAGCAAGAGGTAGTCCAGCGCGCCGTGAAAGCCGACATAAAATCCCACCAGCGTCGTCAGCAGCACCAAAAAAGTCAGCCGCGCCTTGACCAGTTCGCTGAACAGAGTGAACCGGCTCTTGTCCGCGACGATCGCAGCGCCGAGAGAAGGTGCGGTTGCTTTCATTGCCCAGTCATACGTGAACATCCGACGCGATGCCCGGCTCCGGTGCCAGTGGCGTCAATTTCGCCCGAACCGCCTCGCGCCTGGGCGCCGGCATCAGACACCGGAATGCGATGATGACCAGCATCGCGCCGGTCATCAGTGACAGAGCGCCGAAGGCGACGTGCGCCGTGGCAATGTCCGCCGATTTCCTGGTCCAAATCGTGGCCGCGCCCAGGAAAACCTGACCGACGATCAACCCCAGCCACGCGCCGGACACTTTCGCCAGCGGATGATGGGGGCCCAGCCGCCAATTGGCCAGCCACGCGGCGCGCGCTACCAGCAACAGAATGGCCAATGCCATGATCCGATGCGTCATCTGCAAAACAATCTGAAACGCGGTGATGGGATTGATCGCATTGACCTCGACACGGTCCTGGTTGTAGCGCGCGACGGATTCGGCATCCAACGCCGGCCAGAGGCGGCCATAAGCCGCCGGAAAGT
Organism: Verrucomicrobiota bacterium; assembly: GCA_003219345.1. Taxonomy (GTDB): domain Bacteria; phylum Verrucomicrobiota; class Verrucomicrobiia; order Limisphaerales; family AV2; genus AV2. The sequence continues at coordinate 4,759 of QHOP01000042.1, read as the reverse complement.
CCGGAATGGACAGGCCCGCGTGCTGATGCCGCATGGTCGCGCCCAGAATCAATTGCGCGAAAATCAAAAGCGTCGCAAACAGGAACAGCGGGCGCAGACCACCGTCGTCCGGCCGGGCGGACTTCAGTGAAGGCGCATCTGACCACCAACGGCTGGTGAACAAGGCGATGGAACAGGTCAGCACAAAAAACAGTTGCGCGAGCGCGGCGTGAAAGATTCCGATTTCGTCCTTGAACAGCACCACTCGCAAACCGCCCAGCACTCCCTGCAACGCGACGGCAAAAAAAGCGAGGACACCCAGCCAACGCAACCAGCGGCGCGATTCCTTACACCAGAGCCAGACGGCGAGGACGGCAGTCAACAGCCCGACGCCCGACGCAACGAGCCGGTGCGTGTGTTCATAAAAGATTCCCCCAACCCATTTCGATATCGGGAAGAAAAACAAATTGTAACCGAACGTATTCGGCCAGTCCGGCACCGCCATACCCGCGCCGTGGCTGGTGACCAGGCCGCCCAGGCAAATCAACGCGAGCGTCGCCGCCGCAGTCAGCAACGCGTAACGGCCCAGCCATCGATTTTCCTTCGTCCGGGTCATCAATTCAAAACGGGCAAATCCGGCGGTCAAAAACGAAACCGCTGTGAATGTTGTCCACAGCGGCCTTCTTTTGAAAAGATTTTTTCAGTTCGCCGAGGCGGCCACCTACTTCAGCTCAACCGTGAAGTCAACCTTGGTGTCGCCGTTCACGTTGATTTCTTTGCTGACTCCGGGGCCATCGCGGTGTGTCTTTGGGTGATACGCCGCAATCGTGTATTTGCCGTTGGGCGCGCCGGAAATCTTGAAATTGCCGTCCTTGTCCGTCACTGCAAAGTAAGGATGATCAAACACGCCGACGTAAGCGAACATCCACGGGTGGACATTACACATAAAACGAACCGGCACTTCCGCTTTGTCGAAGCCCCGTTCATTCACTTGCTCTTTGGTGGGCTGGGCAAAGTTGAATTCCGTGTTGATTTTTGGCGTCGCGTGAACGTTGTGCAGGGTCGCGTCCGAGTTCTTGATCTTGAACTTTTGATTGACCATGACTCCCATGACGTAGGGTTCATACAAACAGCCAACTTGATCGAGCACCGGCCCCTCGGCTGGCGTCGGGAACTTCTTTCCTTCCAGGCCGCTCTTTATGTAAACGAGCACGTTGGCCAAGCCGCCGTCCTTGCTCACCACATAATGGCGGGTGGTCACCGGTTGGCTATGGGCCGCCGCACATGTTTTGTCGGAAAATGAAGCCATGTCAATCGTGATTTCCGCGGGGGGAGTGCCTTTCAAACTGACTTTGCCGGTGATGTCCGCGGCGGAAGCCAACGACGCCGAGCCGACCAGAACCAGGGCGGTGAGGAGATGGGGTTTCATAGATTCATGTGCGCGCTTTCATGTCAAATTCAGTGGACGCTATCATTCGATGAACCGGGCAGCAAGCGCTTAGTGAAACATTTCACAAACTCCGTTAGTGTCTGTTCGACGTCGAAAGAAAGCCCGTATTCATTGGATATTTTTCCGGCCCGCTCCATCGTCAGTAGCAGCGTTGTTGATGTCCATTAGCAGGATTAGCGAGTGTCGGTCGGTGGATCGAAAAATGTCCCGCTCATCATGTGCAGCGCTCCACCTCCGCCATGACGCGCGCCATCTCGAGAGCGGTTCGCGCCGCTTCGATGCCGCGATTATGCCTTTTGCCCAGACAACGCACGCGCGCCTGCTCTTCGTTTTCAAAGATAAACACGCCGTGAACTATGGGGATTTCGTGCTGTAGTTGGATCTGAGCGAGCGCGTGAGTGACTCCCCAGCCGATGTGCTGGGCGTGGCTGGTCTCGCCCTGGAAAATCACGCCCAGGCAGATAATGGCGGACAGCGGCGGCAGATGAGACTGCGCCAGCTTTGCCGCCACAGCCGGAATTTCAAACGAGCCTGGCACGCGGATGACTTCGACTTCCTTTGCCCCGGCCCGATCTAATTCCTTTTGCGCCGCATTCAGCATGGCATCCACGTAACGACCATTGTATTTTGCCGCAATGATAGCGAACGAGCCGCCGTCAACGCGAGGTGCTTTGGGTTTGAGCGGTTTCAACATGATTTACCGGCCCAGCCAAGCATGATCAACAAGAATGCCGCGTGTTGGGAATCGTAAATCGTCATTCGCAAATCGTAAATTACAGACGGTGCCCCAGCTTTTCCCGTTTCACCCGCAGATATTTTGCGTTGTGCGGATTGGGTTTAACGCGGATCGGCACCTGCTCCACGATCTCCAGACCGTAACCTTCCAAACCGACAACCTTTTTCGGATTGTTGGTCAGCAAACGGATGGTTTTCAAACCAAGATCGCAAAGGATCTGCGCGCCCAGGCCGTATTCACGGAGGTCCATCGGATAGCCGAGCTTGCGGTTCGCCTCGACTGTGTCATAGCCCTGTTCCTGCAATTTGTAGGCTTTGAGTTTTGACGCCAGACCGATCCCCCGCCCTTCCTGCCGCATGTAAACGATAACGCCCCTCCCCTCCTCGGCAACCTGACGCATCGCCTGGCGCAATTGCGGCCCGCAATCACACCGCTTCGACCCGAACACATCACCGGTCAGGCACTCACTGTGTACACGCACGAGGACATTTTGTTTGCCGGCGACGTGCCCTTTCACCAGCGCCAGATGATGCTGTCCATCCAGTTTGGAGCGGTAGAGATACAAATCGAAGTCGCCGTATTCGCTCGGCAGCTTCACGACCTCCATCCGCTCCACCAGCTTCTCGCGTGTTCGCCGGTATTTGATCAGTGCTTCAATCGTGCAAATCTTCAGCCCGTGTTTCTTCGCGAAATCAACCAGCTCCGCCAGCCGCGCCATCGAGCCGTCGTCGCTCATGATTTCGCAAATCACGCCGATGGACCGGCAGCCTGCCAGCTTCACCAGGTCCACCGCTGCTTCCGTGTGCCCGGCGCGCTGCAACACGCCGCCGGGTTTGGCGCGCAGTGGAAACACGTGCCCCGGTTGCACCAGGTCGTCCAGTACCGCCGTCGGATCGGCCATCACTTGAATGGTGCGCGCACGGTCGGCCGCGCTGATGCCGGTGGTGATGCCGCGCGTGGCGTCAACGCTGACCTGAAAATCGGTCTTGAACGTCTCGCGATTGTTACTGACCATCCGCTCGATGCCCAGTTGCTGCAGCCGTTCGGCGGTGGTTGGCACGCAAATCAAGCCGCGGCCGTGCTTGGCCATGAAATTGACGGTCTCCGGCGTCGCGTGCTCGGCGGCCATGATCAAATCGCCTTCGTTCTCGCGGTCAGCGTCATCCACCACGATGACCATCCTGCCTTTCCGCAGCTCCTCGATCACCGCTTCGATGGAATCAAACGCTTGCTTCATTTGTCGCGCCTCAATTTAACCGGTAGCCCGGCGACTGGCAGTAACAAAAAAGCCCTCGGGTCTGTTCGAGGGCTTGCGGGATGGGATGGAAGCCGTTACAGCAATTCTTTGATCAGCGCGTCGGCCTGGTCTTTCGGGATGCCCAGCTCGCGAAAAGCCAGCGGGCCGTTGCCGTCGTGCAGCACCGGTTCCAGCTCTTCGAGGCTCGGCAGGTCCGCTCGCTTCCAGAACAGGCCGATAGGGATTTCGTCGCCCCACTGGTAGCCGCGCTCGATCGCCTTGTTGAAATCAGTCGGATTGTGGCCCTGTTCTTCAAGGATTTTCACACGCGGATTGAACCATTGATAGGTGTTGTCCTTGTTGTACGTCACGCACGGGCTGAAGACGTCCACCAGCGCAAAACCCTTGTGCTGGATAGCGCCTTTAAACATTTCCACCATGTGCTTTTGTTTCCCGCTGAAGGCGCGCGCCACATAGGTCGCGCCGCCCACGATGGCCATCGGAACGGGATTGATCGGATTCTCAACGCTGCCATAGGGCGTTGACTTGGTTTTCATTCCCTTCACGCTGGTCGGCGAGATTTGTCCCGTAGTGAGGCCGTAAATCTGGTTGTCCATGACAACGTAAGTCAGGTCCACATTGCGGCGCATGGTGTGGACAAAGTGATTGCCGCCGATACCGTAACCGTCTCCGTCACCGCCCGTGCAGATCACTTTCAGTTCGTGGTTCCCCAGTTTCGCCCCGGTCGCCACCGCGAGTGAGCGGCCATGAAGGGTGTGCATCCCGTAGGCATTGATGAATCCCGGCAGGTTGGAGGAACAACCAATTCCGCTGACGATCAAAACCTGGTGCGGCTTGAGTCCCAACTCGAAGAGCGCTGTTTGCAACGCGGAGAGAACGGAAAAATCACCGCAACCCGGACACCAGTCGGGATGGATCTTGCCTTTGTAAGTGTCCTTGGTCAGCGGTCCCGGTTGGACCGTGGGCGCGGCTTGGGTTGGCGCGGTTTCGACGGCGGTGCTCATAGTTTTCTTAAACGATTACTTCGTGGGCAGGGACGGATATTTCCTGTTGGCCGGCGAGCTGTTCCTTCACGCCGTTGACGATGTGATGTGGCATGAATGGTTCGCCGTCGTATTTGCGGATGTGGCCGTGCGCGGCGAAACCGGTTTCGGAGCGGAGATAGCGCGCAAATTGCCCGGTGTAATTGTTCTCAACGATGATGACCTTTTTGCTCCGGGAAAGGATGCGCGTCACTTCCCCGGCGTGAAACGGCACGATCCATTTAATGTGAAGTTGGTTCGCAACGACGCCTTCCTCGCCCGCCAGTTTTTCCACGGCTTCACGAATCACCCCT
>QHOP01000041.1 GCA_003219345.1 Verrucomicrobiota bacterium | reverse complement strand
GAGCCATTTGTCTCCTCTCGCGCCAACCCCATGACCGACGTGCTGTGCCGGCAAGGCATGTGGCGAGTCGCGCGTTCTTTGCGGCTGGCGGTTGAATCCGGACGCAACCCCGTCGCGCGTGAAGACATGGCCCTGGCGAGTTTGTTCGGCGGACTTGCGCTGACGAACGCAGGCCTCGGCGCGGTGCACGGATTTGCCGCGCCGATTGGCGGCATGTTTTCCGCGCCGCATGGAGCTGTCTGCGCCGCGCTGTTGCCGCACGTTATGGACTTGAACGTCCGCGCCTTGCGTGAACGCGCCCCCGGCGGCGAGTCGCTGCGCCGGCACGACGAAGTCGCGCGCCTGCTGACGGGAAGCGAAACGGCAACCGCCGGCGACGGCATCGCGTGGGTGCGCGACCTGTGCCGCGAATTGCGGATACCGCCGTTGCGAGCTTACGGAATCAGCGTGAACGATTTGTCCGTCCTGGTCGAAAAATCCGCCCAAGCCAGCAGCATGAAAGCCAATCCGATTGCGCTGACGGCCGAGGAAATGAGAGAGATTTTGGAACAGGCGCTGTAGAACCATTGACGGGGAGGGATCAGCGGCGGGTTCGATCCGATTGACGATGATGAACCCGTCTGCTTAGCTGGCGTCCAACTGCGAATTCAAAATCAATGAAAGCCTGCCTTCTCCGCCACGCGCTGACGCTCGCTGCGTTCGCAGCGTCTTCCCTCCGCGCCGACGACTGGCCGCAGTGGCTCGGCCCGCAGCGAGACGGCGTCTGGCGCGAGATCGGCATCCTCGAAAAATTTCCCGCTGAAGGACCAAAAGTTCGCTGGCGCGCTCCGATTGGCGCAGGCTACACCGGACCGGCCGTGGCGAACGGCCGGGTCTATGTTATGGACCGCCAGCTCGCCCAGGGTGCGAGCAACTCGTCGAATCCATTTGCTCGGGGCGAAATTCCCGGCACCGAGCGCGTGCTTTGTCTCAAAGAAGACGACGGCGAAATCCTTTGGAAACACGAATACGATTGTCCCTATGCCGTTAGTTATCCCGCCGGCCCCCGCGCCACGCCGACGGTTCACGACGGGAAGGTTTATACGCTGGGGACTGAAGGGAATCTGATTTGCCTCGAGGCAGAAAAGGGCAAGCTGATCTGGTCGCACGAGTTGACGAAGGATTATCATACAACGACGCCGATGTGGGGTTTCGCCGGTCATCCATTGATTGACGGGAAGAAACTCATTTGTCTCGCGGGCGGCGAAGGCAGCGTGGCCGTTGCGTTCGACAAAGATACCGGCAAGAAACTCTGGCGGGCGCTCAGCGCGAAGGAGCCCGGCTATTGTCCGCCGATGATTTACGAGTTCAACGGCAAACGGCAGCTCATCATCTGGCACCCCGAAGCGGTGAGCGCGCTTGATCCCGAGACGGGCAACGTGATCTGGTCTTATCCGCTCGCGCCGTCCGTCCGTTCCGGGATGACCATCCCCGGTCCGCGCAAATCCGGCGATCTGCTTTTCCTGACCTCGTTTTACAACGGCTCACTCATGCTGCGGATTGGTTCCGACAAACCGTCGGTGGTCTGGCAGAGCCGGAAGGTCAGCGAAATGGACACCGACGGTCTGCACAGCGTCATGAGCACGCCGGTGCTGGAGAACGGATACATCTACGGTTCGTGCAGCTACGGCCAGTTCCGCTGTCTGAAGGCCGACACCGGCGAGCGCCTCTGGGAGACATTCGAGCCGACCACGGACAAATCCGTGCGCTGGGGTAACGCCTTCCTCGTAAAGAACGGGGACCGCTATTTTCTGTTCAACGAAAAGGGCGACCTCATCATCGCCAAACTGACACCGGAGAAATATGAAGAGATTAGCCGCGCGCACCTGCTCGAACCGACCAACACCGATCCGGGCCGTCCGGTCGTTTGGTCGCATCCCGCCTTCGCCAACCGTTGCGTCTATGCGCGGAATGACAAGGAGATTGTTTGCGTGTCGTTGGCAAAGTAGGACAGGCATCTTGCCTGTCTCTAACTGAACGGAGTGCTCTTTCAACGCGTATCCAACAGAGAAGTCTCGCTCCAAAGTGTCTTCTGCGTCACGAATCGCTCTAAGGTCCGCTGTTCACTCTGAAGAACTGTCTTGTTCCGCTGATGTTCGTTTGCCAGACCTGGTTGGTGCCAGTCGCTTTCAGGGCAGAGACCAGCGGCGCCCAGTCCCGAAGATTTTGCGAGGTTTGCAATTCGTAAAGTCGATCAGGAATTGAATTCCATTGCAAAGTCACCAACTGGCTGGCCAGTTGGATGGAGAGAATGACCGGCGCATATAACTTGTTCAATAACTGCCGTTGCAGCAGCAAGAGGTTTAGCGGCGGCTCCATGGCGCTGGGATTTCGTGCATAAGCCTCGGCCAAGGCCGCCTGGCAAGTGTTGAAGGCCTCAACGGTTCGTCCCAGGGCATCCAGCACGATGGATTTAAGTCTCAGGCCCGTAATGTTGGTCGGGTAAGCGGCCAACAACAGATTGAGCTGATCGAGCGCAAGAGTGTTGTTGCCCAGGAATGAGTAGTATTGTGCCAACTGGCCGTATTTATTCTCCGCCTGAGCTTCTGAGAGCGACACGGGCTCGTCCAGAATTTGCAGGGCCGCAGGCACTGAATCGGCAACGCCGTTCCACGCGTCGGGAAGTGTCACATTCGTTGTATTGAGCGAGACCTCAGCGGTGTACTGTCCGGTTGAAAGGAGTGAGGTCTGTTCCGGCGCCAGCCACCAATCGAGTTGCGCGTAGTGCGAGGAGTCCAGGACAATCGTATTGGACGGGTTGACCGTGCTGTGGAAGGGCCAGGTTTGAGAATCACCGTTGGCGTTGCTGATACTCAATTTTACGGCGTTGGTCCACGGCCCTGGTTCAGAGGCAAGGAGAATGGGCGAGACCGCGCTGTCCGTTATCAAAGGGTGCAAAAGGACGACGCTCACCAGCAGAGGCATGCCGCGATAAATCTCAGCCGAGCCCGAGTCATTGACGGAGATCGAAATGAGCGGTTCCAGATTTGGCGGATCGGCTGCGCGCAGCGACGCGCTCAAGGACGTCAAGGCGATGAGACATCGCAGAGTCGTGAGCAGAAAGGTTAAGATTGCATTCGACCTTCGATTCGTTGAACGGTGAGCAGAATCAGAATAAGTGTTCACAATCGGATAGCGGCTTAACGTTGGTGGTCCAGGCTGTTCATGTAGCGATCGTTGACGCAGAGTTGGCTCTTGCAGTTCGGCCGAGACGCATCCCCATAGCGCGGTCGCCAGGGAACAGAAGGGTTTTGTGCTTTATTGATCCCGGTTCCGTTGGTGCTCGTGCAGAGATGGATGCCGGGCGATTCAGGGATGGTGCTGAACAAACCACCAACCATATAGCGCACGTGGTCGTCAAAACGCGAACGAAATGCCTGCGCGCAGTAGTACCGCATGAAGCAATCCTCATCCCCACTGTGCTGGCCCCCGAAGACACCAATATACATATCACTGATTGCGAAAAAGTCCGTTACCGGCGTATCGCCTTCCAAGCGCAACTTAAGGTCCTGACCGTTTTCCCGTATGACGCTTCGCACAACACCGTTCTCGATGATAAAGACGTTCTGCCAGGTTTCCTTTGTATCCGTATCTCCATGGTGCCAGACTGCGCAGGTGTGCGCCAATTCATGCGCTACCGCGGCAGCCCCTTCGTAACTCATCACCTTTGAGCCATTTGATCTATTAGTAATTGTTGTCCAACCGTAAAATCGCGGGTCGATGTGAACTCGCTCATAGTATCCGGGTGTTCCGCCTGCCTTTTGCCCCTCTTCGTCGCCTGCGCGTGACTCGCCTTTGGGGCTTTTTGTTTCCAGGATGACAATCCCATGTTGATCAACGATGTGACGGGCGTCGCCGCTGTGGTTGAAGTTGAGGAAGCTGTGGTAAACAAAGCTCGAACCGCCTGAGCCTTGGGAAAGGTCATTGTTGAATTCTTCGGGGCGCATTTTTGGATGCACCTCCAATCCGCTTTGTGCCGCCAGAAGGGCGATCCCGGCGGTTGAAGACAGATTGTCGATCTTGTCGCAGACGAAGAAGTCCTTCTTCTTTGGGTTACCAAAAACGTGTTTGTGGTTTTCCGAGAAGCCGCGGTATTCTTCGTAGAGCGTCAACCCATCGCCCTTGTGTCCATCCCCCACAGGATCGTTTTCTGAGTCATCATCGTCGGCCAACGAACTCACGTCGTTGTCTTCTTTCCATTTGTCGGCGATCTTCGAGTCGGATTTTCGTTTGGGCAAAAGGATTTCGCCGGGGGCTTTGGCCGCGTCCCCTTTGAGATAGCCGACAATCTGGCGGCCGGCGACTTCCGCAGTGACCTTGATTTTGCCGTAACTTCCGAAGTCATACGAGGCCACCATGGCCTCGGCTTCGGTGTAGCCCGATCCGCTGTAGTACGTCCTGACGGTCGAATCGTCGATCCAATCCATGTCCTCGGCAACAAATGGCGCCTGGTTCAAGAAGAAATCAAAGCGAAGGTCCAGGTTGGTGTCGGCAGACGTCTTGTTTGGCCAGTTCATGCACACGCCGGGTTCGCGGGAGGCCTCGAGCAGGTAGAAGTAAAACCTCGAGGCTTTGAATTGCGGGGTGCTTCCACCCTTGGTTTGCAATCGGGCATTGATCCGAAGTGTGTTCCCGACTTCGTTCGGATCTTTTAGATTCCCCGCCGGCAGCCAGGTCGCGTAATCTTCCAGTTCCACGACCACCTCCAGGTCCTCGACATCCGGGACAATATTCCAGCTCACGACTACGTCCGAGTTCAGAGTGGATGACCACCCAGAAAAGCCCAGCAGGTCATCTCTCGGTCGCAACTTGAGCGTTCCACTGAGCGCAAACCCCGTATCGGGCAGCGGCAGAGATATTATGTTGGTGGAAAATAGGACCGCAGTGAGTTGTGGGCCGAAGGTCCGGCTTGGGTCTTTCAACGTCCACTCGGCAGCCAAGAGGGGAAAGGCTATACCATACGTCTTGTCCTGTGCATTCACCCAAATCAAAGAAGTGACCGGTTCCAGCAGCGGCGGGTCGGCTGCCCTGGCGGTCCATTCTGTGGTGCCGGTGGGTTCCGGGCAGATACGGCTCAGCCGTTCGTTGAATTGGGCCTGCAGTGAATCAATCGTCGCAATGGTCCACGTCTGAGCAATGGTGGGCTTGGGATCCACAAACTCAAAGTGGGCTGTGATTGCTGCCGAATCCGCATAGTTCCACTGCAACGTGCAGCCACCGTCCGTCCCATTGCCGGTATTGTTAAAAGAACGGCTGAAAGTGCCGACCCACTTCTTAACGAACAAGAACCGGGCCGGATCTTCCTGTGCTTCCACGCTGAAGCCTACGAAAAGGAGTATCAGCCCGATTCGCACTGCGGCTACTGCCCTGCTGGCACAACGCAACTTCCGGTTGCCAGAGCCTGAAAATCTCCACTCCTCTGCCAAATTGTGAGCGGGGCGATAAACGGAGCCACCAGCACGATGGCGCCTGGGGAACATGGCTTCTGCATAACAATTTTTCTCAATCAAGTCAAACCAAATCGAGTCGCTACCTGTACATTTTGCATTTTTGCGCGGATTTTTGCAGGCCCACTGCGGAGTGGGACAAGGCATCTTGCCCGTCGCAGGCAGGGCGGAAGCCTGCTCCACTTGGGTTCCGGCTCCGCTGATGGCCATTCAGGGCACGAGAGGAACCGAGTCCTCTCCGGCCACCAACCGGCGAATGATTTGATAAACTTCGGTCGATTCGATCTGTGGCGTGGCGACTGCCGATGGTTGCTCGGTAATGAGGATTGGCCAATCCGAAGTGCTCGCCGGACGGCAGCCGTGGGAACCTTTGACCAGGCTGGCATCGAGCGGGATCACATCCATCAACATGCGGAAGCCGAGTCTTTTCTGAAGCAATCGCCAGAGGACTCTCAGTTTCACCGCCGGGATTTTGGGATCGAGAAACAATTCCACGGGGTCGTAGCCGGGTTTGCGATGGATATCCACAGTGCGCGCGAAGTCGGGCGCCTTCGCGTCGTCGAGCCAGTAGTAGTAGGTGAACCAAGCGTGTTCGGCCGCAACCGCGATCAGGTCGCCAGCGCGCGGATGGTTGAGGCCCATTTGTTTCTTTCCCTGAGCGCCCATGAGGCCTGCCACGCCGGGCGTCCTCTCCACAAGCTCGCGCACTTTGTTTTCCAGCGAGTGATCGTCGAGATAAATGTGGGCCACTTGATGGTCCGCCACGGCAAAGACCCTGCTTGCGCCGCAGTCGAGCAGTTCGAGGCTGAGTTCGTCTTTGACCGTAAGCCAGCCTTTCTCGCGAAGGAGGCGATTCAGGTGGATGGGCGTGTCCACGTTCGTGATGCCGTATTCGGAAAGGAGCAGCACTTGAACGGAGCGGTTTTGGAAGAACGAAATCAAATCGCCGACGATGGCGTCGATTTGCCGGAGATCGCGCATAATGGCGGGGTTGATCTCGTAGCCGCCGACCTGAGGAGGTGGATTTGCATCAGAGTTGCGCGGCGTTGCCACCGTCCGCCTCCTTACGTCGGCGGCTACGCTCGGCCCATGGCGCTGCAGGTTGTAATCGAGATACGGCAGATAAACGAGGCTGAGCGTCGGCTGATATTTGTTTTCAATCCATTTGGCCGATTCGGCGATCCAGCGCGACGCGGCATCGGCGGAACCTTGCGATGTGTCCACGCCGGCTGCCGGGCCCCAAAAGCACGGGAACGGGAATTCATCCAGGTCTTTCTTGATCTCCGCGCGAATCGAATAAGGCCGGGTGTAGATGTCGAACACTTTGCGTCCGTCGGCGGGGTACATCGGGCGCGGCGTGATCGAATAATCCGCGCTCGAATACATGTTATACCACCAAAAGAGCACAGCGCAGGTGAACTTCGGATCGAGCGCGCGCAGTTCCTCCCAGATTTTGCGCGATTGGACGAGGTGGTTTGATTGCTTCCAGAACTGCACTTCGGCCAGCTCGCGGTTGTACCAGCCGTTGGCGACGATGCCGTGCTCTGACGGGAGTTTCCCGGTGAGATAATTCGACTGCGCGGCGCAGGTGAGGGCGGGAAATGGAGGAACGATGCTTGCCTTCGCGCCGCGTTTTAGAAACTCCGCGATCCCGGGCGTGTGCCGGCCAATGAGCGACTCGGTGAGACCGACGACATTGATGACCGCGAGGCGTTTCATCCGGGTTTAAGTTCGACGGCGCCATTTAACCACGGATGGACAAGGATGAACACGGATTTTGATAGTGGGATAATTGGTGTAGCGTCGAGCCTATGGCTCGATAAATCGGCGCACAGCGCCGACACCACACGCAAATCCGACGGTTCAGGCCCGCGCGGAAACGATCTTGCGCGCTTCTTGCGCGCAGCGCGCTTGAAGCTCGTAGATCGATTCGATCACACGCGGAAGATTCATTTCGTGCACCTCGAAGCCCTGGCCGATAGCCCTCAGCAGCGTGATGGTCAGCTCGCCGCCGAGGTGCTCGCGGAACTCTTCGAGTCCTTTCAAGACCATTAAGCTGTTTTCCGAGTCCACGTTCAGCAGTTCGTTGGCGAACAGCTCGAAGCCCAGTTTTTCGAGCAGGTTCAGCACGCGGTCAGCGGACACGGCGTCGAGGTAGCCCATTTTGCGCGAGTAAATCACGTCGAGCGCGATGCCAATGGCGACCGCTTCGCCGTGGCGGATGGCGTAGTCGGAAAGTTGCTCCAGCTTGTGCGCGGCCCAGTGGCCGAAATCGAGCGGGCGGGCGGAACCGAATTCAAACGGATCGCCGGACGTGGCGATGTGATTCACGTGCAGTTCGGCACAACGATGGATGAGACGCTGCATCGCATCCGCGTCAAATTCGCGCAGCCGTTCGGCGTCCCGCTCGATGGTTTCGAAGAAATGCGCGTCGCGGATCAGGGCGACTTTGACGGCTTCGACGTAGCCGGCCCGTTTGTCGCGCGGCAGAAGTGACGCGAGCAGATCGCAATCGTTGATGACCGCAAAGGGCGGCGCGAACGTGCCGATAAAATTCTTTTTGCCGAAGGCGTTGATCCCGTTTTTCACGCCGACACCCGAATCGTCCTGGCTGAGCGTCGTCGTCGGAATCCGCACCAGCCGGCAGCCGCGATGCGCCGTTGCCGCGGCCAACCCGACCATGTCGAGGATCGCGCCGCCGCCGACGGCGATGACGTACGAGTGGCGGTCAATGTGATAACGATCAATGTGCGAATGAATTTCCGAGACATGGAAGTAAGAGTTCTTGGTGCGCTCGCCGCCCTCAATGACAAAGGGCGGACAGATCAGTCTCAGCAAGCCAGGAAAAGCGGCGAAGTAGCTTTCGATGTTCCGCGCCAGCGCCGGCTGCGCCCGGGCCAGCGATTCATCGAGCACCACAAACACCTTGTGCTGTTCCTTGCTCTCGCCGTTGGACAACACCTCTTTGAGCGTCAAGTTTGCAGGGTCAAAGACGCTTCGCGTGAACAAGACGCGGTGACGATAGCTGACCTGAATTGTGCGCTCAATAACGGACATCGTCGTAAGGTGGAACTTTGGACGCGGGAATTCGAGTTTTATTTAAGCGTGAAGACGCGAAATTCGTGAAAATTTGCGCCATGCGTGTCAACAGGCCATGTCGATCACGCCATCGGGCGCAGCTCCAACCACATCGCGGCGCGGAAGGTCTTTTGCGGCTCCAGCACAATCAATTCGTGGTCCTTCAAACGGGTGAAGGAATTCGGCAAAGCGGTCCACGGCTCCAGGCAATAGAACGGTTCGCTGGTGGTCTTCGACCAAATGGCCACGAAACGATGTTGCGGCGCTTCCTCGAAGTTGAACGCCACCTCCAGTTCGCTGACCGGGTCGATCAGAATCAATTCCTGCTTCTTCAAATCGGTAAGGAACATCGTGTCGGCGACGTCTTCGTCCACGCTCCAGTTTTGCGCCGGGAAGGGCCGGGCGGTGAACCGCTCGAATTGGCCGACCGGCGTCAGGCGTTTGGCGTCGGGGATTTCCACGAAACAGGCGGCGCGCTCGCTCTTGGTTGTCGGCGGCACGGCGAAGTAAGGATGAAACCCGGCGCTGAACGGCAGGGGCGCGTCCGAGCGGTTTTCGACGACCTGTTCCCAGTGCAAACGTCCCTGGTTGAGCCGGTAAGTCAGGCAGAAACGGAACGAGAAAGGGTAGTTGGCGCGTGTCGTTTCGTTGTCGGTCAGTTCCATGGTGATGGAAGTGGGCGTCTGTTCCTTAACCGACCATTTCGAGCGGCGGGCAAAACCGTGCTGCGGCATTTCAAAAACTTTGCCGTTCCATTCGTAATGATGATCCTTGTCCCCCACGCGGTTCTTGCTGACGAGCGGGAACAGAATCGGAATGCCCGCATACATCTCGCGCGGATAACGATCCACGGCCGCCTGCGAAAAATGGAGCGCATCCACCAGGCCGTGCTTCTGCGTCTTGCGCGCGTAGCGCAGCAGCCAACCGCCGAGTTCGGGAGCAATGACTGCGATCGTGCCGTCGGTGTCGGTCAAAGTGGCGAAGCTTTTTGCGGCCATAAGGATGACGAGGGATCGAAGCTGAGGATCAGCTGTTGAAGGACATGGGCAAACCGCGCATCAACACGGGCACAAGCTAAGCGAAAAACCGGGTTTTGTCACGCCGGCTATTTTTTCTCCTTCGACTCTTTCGTTTCTTCCTTTTTGTCGCCCTCGCCCTTGGCTTCCGGTGCTTGTTTGGCGGCCTTCAAAATGTCGGCGGCGGGAAGAATGATCGCGGTCAGGTTCAGGTTTTCCGGCCGGAAACTTAGAAGCTTAAGTAAGGTGCCGAAACCGCCGCTGCTTTTCGCCCGGGCCGTGCGCGTGACGAACACGCCCAGCAGGTTCCCGTCCAGCGTAAATGCCGGCGAGCCCATCGTGGTCGAGGTCATCGCGCTATCGGGGACGTAGAACAGGCGCGGTTTCAGGACCACGGCTGTGATGCGGTCCACCGAAACGGCATAGGCGCGGCCGGCTAGGTCAATTGCGGACATGGGCGCGGCGGGCTTCGTCTTGGGCCGGATGAACGCCAGGTCCAGGTCTTTGTCGCGCAAGACGACTTCGGCGGGCATCTCGGTCCCGTCGTCAAGCAGGATTTTGACGTCGCTCAATTCCGTGTCCATTTTGAACGCCACACCGCTGTCGCCGTCCTCGCCGGATATGCCAGCCATGATGCTTTGAATCATATCGCCTGGTTCGCAGGCTGAGAGGGCGAGCACCGTGAGACCGGAGGCGTCCACCACCGTGCCGGTGAGGTCCTGTTTGGATTCGTTGGATTGGCCGCCCATGCCCGGAACGGAAAACTTTGTCTTGATCACGATCTGCACGGTGACAATGGCGCGCTGGTTCTTTTTGAAAACCTCGCGGCCCTTCTCCGCCAAATCATCCGCGCGTCCAGGCGCGGCCAGGGACGCCAGCAACACAACCAGGGCAACGATGGTGAGGTTCGGTTCAAGGCGCATAGATATCCTTTTGCTTCGGAGGTCAGTTTTTCCAGTTCGGCTCGAGTTCCAGATACAGCGTGTGAATGCCGCGCATCACCTTCATCACGACGACGCTCTTTTTGCTCTCCGCGATTTGCTCCATTTTCCGCCGGAGAGCGTCCGCGTTTTCCACGGGTTGCCCGTCCACCTCCACGATCAAATCGTCCACGTAGAGCGAAGCGAGTTCGGCCCAACTGCCCGATTTAACGTCCTCGACGAACGCGCCGCGCTGGCCGGCGCTCCATTGCTGCTCGGCGGCGTCGAAAAACGAGACGTCGCGAGCGGTGAACTCGAAATCGTCGTTGCGATATTTCTTCATCTCGCGCGGCAAACGCGGCGAGCGAACCAGCTCGACGGAAACTTTTCGCTCGGCTTTGTCGCGAAGAATCTTGAGTTCGACACTTTTGCCGATGTCGTATTGGCGGATCAACGTCGAAAGTTCGTCCTCGTGTTCAGGCCCGGAGGCGGTCAGCTTTTCGTCGTCCAAGGCAATGATGAAGTCGCCCGCTTTCAGGCCCGCTTTTTCGGCGGTGCTGTCCGGATAAACACGCGTGATGTAACAACCTTTCAGCGCCGGCTGCCCAAGTTGCCTGGCAATCTCCCGGCTGATCACGTGCGTTTCCACGGGCAGCCACGCTTTGGTCACTTCCAAACCGGGGTCTTTCAATTCCTGGATGCCCACCTTGACCACCGCAAGGTAAAGCGAGGCCTTGCGCGCAAAGGTGACGACCGCGGACACAGGATCAGTTTTGCCGTCGGTCAGCTTGCGGGTGAAGTCGATCAAATCCTGAACGCTCTTCACCGGGGCGCCGTTCACCTCGACAATGACGTCTTTCGCGTCGAGCGAAGGCTTGGCTTCACCGGCCGGTCCGCCGGGACGGACGGAAGTCACCAGCACGCCCTCCAGAGTGGAACGCTTCATTTCCCTGGCCAGGACGAACGAGAGGTTTCGCGCCGTCAGCCCCCATTGCTTTAGCTCCTGTTGTTTGGGATAAATCTCGCCGCGCTCCGCCGGCACCAAGGGGAGCGTGATTTCCTTGCCGCTCCGTTTGACGACCGCGGCCACTTCCTGACCGATGGGCAAACCGGAGACCAACCGCATGAAGTCGGGCATTTGCTCGTCGTAATGCACATCAATCGCCGGGCCACCCAAACGAAGCAACACGTCGCCGGCCTTCAAGCCCGCTTTGGCGGCGGGAGAATCCTCCAACACGCCGCCGATCAACACGCCGTGCTCCCCCTTTGCGTGTTTGAACAGCGGCTGCACGTCGATGCCCAGCCAGCTTCGCTGCACTTTGCCCCGGGTCATGATTTGTTCGGCCACGCTTTTGGCGAGGCCGCCCGAATTGCCCCCGTAAATCGCCGCGTCATGGCCGATCCAGCGGACGAGCGTGCCGACGTCCTCGCCGTCGAGCCTGAAACGGGCGAGCGGACCGAAGAACCGCGGCATGATCATCTCGGTATTGCTGATGATGCCGAGGGTGACGGACTGCGACAGCGCCATGGGACTGCCCATCGCGAGCACGTAATCGCCCACGCGCATCTTCGACGAATCGCCGAAGCTGACCGCCGTGAACTCGCGCGGCCCGTCCGGCTTGAGCTTGACGATGGAAATGTCCGTGAGCGGGTCTGTGCCCACCAGTTCGGCCTCGATCTCCTCGCGGTTCCACAGCGTGCAGAACATCCTCGCCGCGTGCCCGGCCACGTGATGGTTCGTGATCAAATAGCCGTCCTTCGTGATGATCGCGCCGCTGCCGACCTCCTGCATCTTCACTTCGCGTCCCTCGGCGAATTCCGCCGACACCACGCGAATGCGGACCAGCGCGGGCCTGACCCTGGCGATGGCTGCGTCCACCTGCGACCGCAAACGCGATGACACATCGTCGTTCTTCGCAGAAGCGTTCTCGAAGTTTGAAACAATTAGAGCCGCCGTCAAAAACAATCGGCGCGACAGGTCCGATCGCTCGGGCAAACCCG
Source organism: Verrucomicrobiota bacterium (assembly GCA_003219345.1). Lineage (GTDB taxonomy): Bacteria > Verrucomicrobiota > Verrucomicrobiia > Limisphaerales > AV2 > AV2. Next base: position 419 of record QHOP01000041.1, on the reverse strand, counting down.
TTGTGGAAGCGGCCGGAACGCCGCGTGCCGGAACGCGGGCTTCAGCCCGCTTCAATACCGGAACGAGAATGATTCGTCGGATTGGTTCCAAAAGACCAAAAAGAAAGGAGAAATACCGCCACGCGCCTGCATTGCGTCCTTTGGACATGGGCACACTTGTAGAACAAACGCGCACGCTTGCAAGCACCGAAACCGCGGCATTTGCAAGCCCGGCACTGTAAGGTCATTCGACTTTCTTACCCGAACAAATCCAACTGGGGCGGCGGGCCGAGCTTTTGCAGTTTCTCGCGCTCGGCGCGGTGGCGGGCGTGTTGGCGGACGTTGCCTTCGGGCGTGAGTTCGGATTCTTCGAGGTTGCGCAGGATTTCCTTCGCGCGTTCCAGCACGCTCTTCGGCACGCCGGCCAATCGCGCGACCTG
>QHOP01000040.1 GCA_003219345.1 Verrucomicrobiota bacterium | reverse complement strand
GCCGCGCCGAGTTTGTGCGCGAACTGTTGGGCTTCGCGGTCGCCCGGCCGCGTGAAGGCGTAAACCTGGCGTCCTTGATGGTGCGCCACCTGCGCGACGATGTGAGCCGCAGCGCCGAATCCGTAAATGCCCAGCCGTTTTGCATCGCCGGCTTTGACCAGCGCGCGATAGCCAATCAAACCGGCGCAGAGCAGCGGCGCAGCGCCGGCGTCGGAATAAAGCTCCGGCAGCGGGAAACAGAAACGCTCGTCCGCCAGCACGAATTCCGCGTAGCCCCCGTCCAGCGTATAGCCGGTGAAGCGGGCCTCCTCACAAAGGTTCTCGCGACCGGAACGGCAAAAGCGGCAGTCGCCACACGTCCAGCCCAGCCAAGGAATACCGACGCGCGTGCCGACTTCAAACCGTTCCGCTCCTTCGCCGCGCTCGACGACTTCACCGACGATTTCGTGGCCAGGGACAAGCGGGAGTTTCGGTTGAGTCAGCTCGCCATCGACGATATGCAGGTCGGTCCGACAGACGGCGCAGGCGCGAACGCGGACCAGGACCTGGCCGACGCGCGGTTTGGGCGTTGGCAAATCCGTTTCGCGGAGCGACTCCCGGGGTCGGGTGAGCACCATTGCGCGCATTGAGTGAATTGGAATGCGCGCGGCGTATTTGGTCAAGCTGCTGGGGGCGATGAAAAAGACATCGGAACTCCGGGCGCAAATCATTTTTCCTTCACACGCGGCTTGCCACAATTGGCCGTGGCTGGTAGCCATACCACGAATCCCGCGCCGGTGGCGTTTCAGCGCCGCAGCCGCCGGGTTGATCGAAATCAATGCACTTCGAAAACCGCACAACATGAAAACGAACGAGTGGATCCCGTTTCTTCTAGCCATCGTGGCTTCGAGCAGCGCCTTCGGCTTGCTGCGAGGAGCCGAGCACGCGCCGCTCGGTTACACCGACACGCCGATGTTGCCCGGCGGCAAGTGGCACGTTCACGACCCGGACCGTCCCCAGCCGAAAGTTGTTACGCCCGGCGCCCTCAGCACGCCGGAGACGCCCGCCAAACCGCCGTCCGACGCCATCGTTTTGTTCGACGGCGCGGACCTGTCCAGGTGGCGCAACGACCACGCCGGACCTTCGCGTTGGGTCGTGCAGGAAGGCGCAATGACGGTCCCACCCAAGAAAGGCAAGGACACTCCGGCAGAAGACGTCTGGACGAAGGAGGAGTTTGGCGACATCCAACTCCACCTTGAGTTTGCCACACCCGACCCGCCTCACGGCGATAGTCAGGAGCGGGGCAACAGCGGCGTCTTCCTGTTCGGTCGGTACGAACTGCAGGTGCTCGACAGCTATCACAACCGCACCTACGCGGATGGCGGTTGCGCCGCGATTTACGGGCAATCTCCGCCGTTGGTGAACGCCTCTCGTCCGCCGGGCGAATGGCAGATGTACGATGTCGTATTCATCGCGCCGCGTTTCAAAGACGGCAAACTGGAGTCCCCCGCTTACATCACGGTGTTTCACAACGGCGTTCTGGTGCAAAACCACACGGAGATACTTGGCGAAACGGGGCACAAAATTCTCGCGAAATACAAGCCGCACGGTCCCCAAGGCCCACTCAGGCTTCAGGACCACGGCAATCCCATTCGCTACCGCAACATTTGGGTTCGCCCCCTGAATATTTCCAACGAATAACAACCGCTTAACGTCAACCCCATCCTGCAAATGAACAACTCACCCGCTTTCAACCGTTGCGCCAAACTTGCCGCGCTTTTCTGCCTTGCAAGCCTCGCGACTGCTTTGATCGGTTTCGCCGCGGACAAGAAAGAAGAGAAGGAGCCGACCGTCATCGACCCCGGCCCGCCGCCATCCGATGCGATCGTACTGTTCGACGGCAGGGATTTGTCGAAGTGGCGAAGCGCCAAAGGCGCCGAAGCTAAGTGGAAATTGCTCGGCGACGGCTCGATGGAGGTCAACGGCACGGGCAGCATCATGACGAAAGAAGAGTTCGGCGATGTGCAGTTGCACGTCGAGTGGGCGACGCCGAAGGAGGTCAAAGGCCATGGGCAGGAGCGTGGCAACAGCGGTGTTTATCTGCAGGGCCGCTACGAAATCCAGGTGCTCGATTCTTATGAAAACAAGACTTACTTCAACGGTCAGGCCGGCGCCTTTTATGAGCACAACGCGCCGCTCGTCAACGCATCGCGCAAGCCGGGGGAATGGCAGATTCCGCTTTCCCCTCACCCGGCCTTCGGCCACCCTCTCCCCATCCGATGGGGAGAGGGCAGGGTGAGGGGCGCCCCTGTTTCCAGCTTGGTCGGCGTCATTGCAAAGAAGCGTTAGGCACAGCACACTAGCTAGACCGTCAAACGCTGCTGCTGCTTTTTCAAACCGGCTGTTCTCACAGTTCCAGGTAAATGCACTTCAGGTACTGCGCTTCCGGAAAAGTTGCCGGATGGTCCGGCGGATGGCCGGTCGTGCGTAATTCGGCGAACTTTCGCCGCGAGTTCCTGGCCGCGCTGCGCACCGCGCCGAAAAATTCACCCGCGCTCACGTGCGCCGAACAGGAGCAGGCGGCCAGGATGCCGCCGGGCCGCAAATGCGTGATGCCGGCGTTCGCCAATCTTCCGTAAGCCTGAATGGCTCCGGCGCGTTCGGACTCTCGTTTGGCCAGCGACGGCGGGTCGAGAATGATAAGATCAAATTTTCTGTTGCGGTTTCGAGCCAGCCACTCGAACGCGTCGGCCTGGATCGTTTCATGACGGCAGTTCGTAAAAGATGCGGCTTGATTCAAAGCAAAATTGCGCTTCGCCGCTTCAAGCGCGTGTGCACTGATCTCGAGGTCAGTGACCGTTCTCGCTCCGCCGCGCGCCGCGTAAACCGAGAAGCCGCCGGTGAAACTGAACGCGTTCAGCACATCACGTCCTCGGGCGAGCGACTCGACGATGCGGCGGTTCTCGCGCTGATCGAGAAAGAAGCCGGTCTTTTGTCCGCGCAGCACATCGGCCTCGAAACGCAGACCGGTTTCAAGAAACGTAGGACAGGCGTCCCGCCTGTCCCCGAACAAAAAGGCTCCGTCTTCCTTTCCAAAAACCTTTCGCGCCACCTCCTGAATGTTCCGACTCAGCCGCAACAAGATTCGTTCGGGCTTCAGCTCTCCAGGGATCAAACCAAGGATTTCCTCCAACAGCGGCAGCCACGCCGCGGTGTAAAGTTTCAACACGAGTGTCGCGTCGTAACGGTCCAGCACGAGACCGGGCCAGCCATCGCTCTCGCCGTTGATCCAGCGATAGCCGGTCGTCTGTTCGTCGAACAAACCGTCGCGGCGCGCGACCGCGGACAGCAATCGCTCATGCCACCACACAGCATCGATAGTCCCGGGTTTGCCGGCGTGCAGGATGCGCAGACGAATCGGTGAATCAGGATCGAAGAAACCAACGGCCAGGAACTTGTTCTTCCGGTCGTATATCACCGCCAACTCGCCGAGCTCGCCTTCGCGATTTTGTTCGCGGATGCTGTCCGCAAACAGCCAGGGGTGGCCGGAGCGGACTCGGCGCTCGGCATCGGCGGTGACGCGAAGGCGGAGTCGAGGGAGGGCCGAACTCCCGTTCGGCGCGTGCATAGTCCTGGCCCGCGCCGAATCGGAATTCGGCGTTAGGCGAGCCGGTTTCTTAGCGAGTTCTGATTTTTCCTTCCGCATGCCGCGCTCTGAATTCCATATTGGTTTTGAGCCTCGTTACCTCGGCTCCTACGGATAATTGCCGTGGACCGGCGCCATGCCCGAAGCAGCGTTTAACCAAATCGCGCCGGGTGGCTTACCCGCCGTCCCGCCGGCATTTGTAGCCGCCGACGTGAGGAAGCAGACCCGGACTTTGGCCATGAAATCCGCCTCCTCACGTCGGCGGCTACGGCGCGGCCGCATTTCGAGTTGGCCGTGAGAAATGCGGCTCAATGTTGATGCGCGTGGGCCCGAACGTTGCCGCCGGACTCGAGATAGGCCAGCAGGTCGAAAATCTGTTCCTTGGACAGTGTGTTCAATAATCCAAGGGGCATCAGGGATGACTTCTGAGGTTGCCGTTCCTTGAGCTCGGACTTCTTGAGTGTCTGGACGAGCGCATCGGACGGCCCGGCTTGAATGGTCACGGAGTCAGCGTCTTCCTTCACGATCATGCCGAACACTTCGTCTCCAGTCTTCAGCTCGAACTGATAATTCCGGTAGCGATCGTCGATCTTCAGCGATGGGTCGAGGATTTGGTGAAGAACGTCGGCGCGGTCGTTGTTGTATCGCTTGAACACGTCCGTCAAGTCCGGTCCGTACGCGTAGCCTTCATTGCCGAGCTTGTGGCACTGGGCGCAGGCGAGTTTGGTAAAAAAACCCTTGCCCGCTGCCAGATTCACGCTGGTGTAGGCTTTCGCCAGATCGACCGCCAAATCTTCCAGTTTCCATTCCGTCATCTTCTGCTCGGTGTGATTCGCCAGATAAGTTTCAACGTCATTGACCACCGCGAGCGTGCCGACCATCCGCCGCCAATGGCCCGGATACGTGCAGAGATACGGATACTCGCCCGGGGTGCTGGGCGCGGTGAAGGCCAGCTTCGCCTGCTGGCCGGGGTCGAGCAGTCTGGTGGCGAAAAGGACCTTCGGCGAATCGGGCACGTAGAGCCGCAGGAATGCGTCCGGCTGCGGCGCCATTTTCTCGGCGGCCTGGCCGATTTCTTCGGGCGCGCCCGGTGCCAGCACCACGAGGTTGTGCTGCATCGCATCGTCGTTCTTCAAAACGATCTCCACCGGCCTGCGGGGTTCCACGACGATGAGCGTTTTGTCGTACAGCATCTGTTCAGGGATCGTGTGAATGACGAAGACGCTCGCGCCCAGCGAACGGAGCGTCTTGCCGGCGGTGTGGGCTTTCTCCGGCGGCAACAGCGAGGTCAAATCCGTGGCGAACTGAAAAGCGTTGACCGCGTCCGGCCCCGTGCGTTGATCCACCGGCACGTTTTTCAAGTAAGCGACGAGGCTCTCGATCAAGGGTTCCGCCTGTTCTTTGGTCCACGACTTGCGCGGGATTTGTTGGAGACTCGCGACCGCGGCGGCAAGTTCGGTTCCCGACTTCACCAATCCAGCCAGCGTGTTGAATGTCTCGGTGTCGTGGCCGGGCACCGCGGCAATCCCGGTAATTGCCGCGCGACGCACTTCGGCGCGTTCGGGTTGGTGAAGGAGCGGTTCGAGCTTCGGATAAAACGAGGAGCGAAGGCCAGTGTCGCGAATGAGCGGAACGGAAAACACCAGGTCCGCGAGCTTTGCCGGATCGGTCTCGGCCCGCTGCCAGATCTTGTCGGCGGACGCATCAGCGGTGATGAGCGCCGCGTAACCAAGGTGGCGGGTCAACGGCAGTTGCGATCCGCCCGCCAGTTTTTCCAGGTCGGCGCGTTTGGCCGCGAGGTCGGCCGGTTTGTTCTGAAGCAACAGCGCCGCGAGGTCGCGCAGCACCGGCTCCGACTCCTCGCCCTTCAGGTCGAGCTCCTGGATTCCTTTGAACAGTTCCGTCAGGGTGTCGGTGTTGCGGACTTTGGCGAGACCTTCAAGGGCTTCGATGCGATACTTTTTGTCGAGACCCTTCCGCTCCAGCATCGCGACATAGACGAACTCACTGCGCGGCGCTTCGATCAGTTCCTGGTTGGAGAGCCGGCTGAGAACGTACGCCGCCGCGCGCGGACTCTTCGGCAGGAGCGCGCGTGAAGCCAACGGGTCCTCGTCGTTTTCGGTAAGTAACGGCGCGGGGGCGACAGCGGCGGTAAGTTTAGCGGAGATACGCTCGCCCTCACCCCGGCCCTCTCTCCCAGGGGGAGGGAGAGAGCGGGCGCGGCGTTGGGAAAATTCCCCGGTGCTATGAGGTTCACTCCAAAGTGCGCACGCACGCCCGTGGCGTTCGCATCGCGAGAGAGCGGTGGATGGTTCACCCTCTCCTGGGGGAGAGGGCCGGGGTGAGGGCGAGCGTTAACTCTGTTCTTTTTCATTGGCGCTACGTCGCTATCATGCCGGCCATGCCGGACACCAACCCCGCTCGCGTTCTCCGCAAGAAGCCGACCTGGGCAGAAAAGCTCGTGTGGCGCTGGCTGCGCGGGCGACGATTCAGCGGGTACAAACTCCGCCGACAGCATCCGGTCGGCAAATACTCGCTCGATTTTTTCTGCGAAGAGGCGCGGCTGGCGATTGAACTGGATGGAGGTCAGCACGGATTTCCAAAGCAACGAAACCATGACACGGAGCGGGAGAAGTTCCTTGCCTCCTTGAGCATCAAGGTGCTGCGGTTTTGGAACTCGCGTCTCAGGCGCGAGGCTCAAGCGATCCGGGACACGATCTTCCGCGAGTTGCAGGCGCGCGCGCCGCGGCCGTTGCCAAGTTACACCGAGCCCGTGCCGTCGCAGGGGAAAAAAAGTTAGAGGAACGCTCGCCCTCACCCCGACCCTCTCCCCCAGGGAGAGGGAGAACGTGGCTGCGGCGCAGGGAAAATTCTCCAGCACGGTCGCAACCACCGTTCTCTTGTCCTTCCTGTGACTAGACGGCCGACCAGTAGGCGTGTCTGCCTCGTCCGAGAGCGGAGCACGATTCACCCTCTCCTGGGGGAGAGGGCCGGGGTGAAGGCGAGCGTTCATCAAATACCCTTCAGCGCTTCGATCAGTTCCGGGCTGGACAGACGCCCGGAACGTAAGCCGTCGCACGCGGACTTTTGTGCAGGAAGAAATTCTTCTTCGATGGCTCGTCGGTGGCGTGGGCGAGTGGTAACGCCAGAGTAAGAGCGGCCAAAAGGGCGAGATTCAGGCTACGTGTGCGAAACAGGTTCACGTTAGGTTCCTCTGCCCATGTTGTCTGATTTGTTAGAAATGCAATTCGATTGTTTGGGCATGGTTAATTCTTGCCGGGTTGAGGTAGCTTCTCGCCGCGAACCCATTGGCCGAGTAGGGCCAGGTATTCCGGAGGCAACTCGTGCCCGTGGCCGCGCATGATAATGGAGGTGAAATCAAGATGATGCTCCCGCGCTTCACACTCCAGCGCACGAGCAAGATGGGTATTGTGCTCACGCTCAGGCATGCCCTCCGGCTGGTCGCCGCGCAGAAGAAGAAAGCGGCAATTTTTCACCGCGGTCTTGTGCAGCACATTCGCGGCAAGAGGCCCGAAGCCGCCATCCACGAAGCAGAACGCCCGGAAGTGGCTCAGAATGAACTCGTCCTGTCCAGCCAGCAACACGGCGACAGTGTGCGCTCCGTTAGAGAAGCCGCCCAGCGTACTGCGCTCCGGCGTGGTGTTCGGCACGGCATCCAGGAGCTTCTGGAGCATCACGCGGTAGGCGCGGCTGATTCTCAGAAAATCTTCCATCGAGATGAGGCCGCCCTCGTTCTTGTTGTAAGCGCGCTTGAACAGAGGCAGGCTCACGCAGATGAAATCCCGTGGCACAACCTTCCTGCCAGGGATGGCCAAGCCATCGCCTCGACCACCATCGCCGCCGTCAAGGAACACGAAGACTGGGAATTTGCCTTCGCGGGAGTAATTCACGGGAAGCGTGACTGTCAGGCGCGCAGGCCGTCTTACTCCCGTGGCCAGCGTTTCGAGCGTGTCGGGCAGGTCCAGAAACTCCAGGCGGAACGTCGCGTCGGGTTCGAGCTTCCTGTCGTCCGCGCTGCGCGCGCAGACGGCAATAGTGAAGACGAGAACGATCGCCAGAGATTGGATCGCTTTCATTTATATTGGGATGGGTGGAAGCGACTAACCTGATAATTAACCTGCGTTCAGCGGCTACTTCGTATATTTATCAAGCTGCTTCATCGTCTCGTCGAGGCAGTACTTGATGTAGTAATCCGGTTTGTCCGGGTCGGCTTCCTTGTCGAGCACAGCCAAAGCGACTTCCGCCGCCTTGGCGGTCTTGAAGAAGCTGCACGCCCGCACGGCTTCGAGGCGAACGCGCGGACTCTCGTCCTTGGCCTGGACTTCGAGCAAGGCGAGCGGCTCGTGCATGCGGTCGCGCCAGTAGCACAGGACGCGCGTCGCCGCGGCGCGGGCGCGATAGTCCGGCGAGCGAAGCATGCGCTTCAGCAAATCTTCGTCCACAACGTTGAGCCACTGGTGTACCCACAGCCCCTCCAGCAGCTCGTGTTCGTAGTTTTTGTCTTTCGAGTCGAGTTTCGCGGTCCATTTTTTCAATGCCGGAATGACTTCGCCGGCGCGGTGCTTGCCCAGTTCAATTTTTGCGCGTGTGCGCACGTTGTTTTCCGGTTCCTTGAGCAGGTCGAGCAGCTTGTCCACCGGCTGGCCGTCGATCTTTGCCGGTTTGAGCAGCGGGCGACCCTCGTAAGTGATGCGATAAATCCGGCCATGCGCGTGGTCGCGGTGCGGATCGCGAATGTGATGCTGCATGTGGCCGATAAGTTGGTTGGACCAGTCGAGGAAATAAATCGAGCCGTCCGGAGCCACGTCCACAGCCACGGGGCGAAAGTTCGGGTCGTCCGATTTCACCAGGTCCTCGAGCGACTCGCCTTTCAGACCCGAGCCGTCCTCGCTGACCTTCACGCGGAAGATGCCTTGAAAGCCAATGACATTGCAGTCCAGAAAATTTCCCTGCCAGTCGTCCGGGAAATGCCGGCTGTAAATCAGGCCCGTGCCGGGGCAGGGACGCGAGGGGCGTTCCCAGAATTCCTTCATGTGCGCGTGCTTCGCCGGGTATTCGAGGTGGCCGCTGAAGGCGGGAGCGAAGTAGCTGTTGTTGCCGGTCGCGTCGGTGATGATGTCAGTGCCCCAGTAATCAAACACGCGCCCGTGCGGGTTGGCGAAGCCGTAGGGAACGTAGCGCTCAAACTTGTAAGTGCGCGGCTCGAAGCGATAGATGCAGGCGTCCATGTTGCGCACCGGGCCGTCCGGCGTCTCAACCTGCGTGCGATGGAACACGCCGTCGCTGAGGTAGGTCGCGCCGCCGGGATCGAGCACCATCGAGTTGGCCGTGTGGTGCGAATCGGCGGAGTCCATGCCCATGAGCACCCGTTCCTTCCAGTCGGCGTGATCGTCGCCGTTCGTGTCGCGCACGAACCACAGGTCGGGCGCCTGCATGACGAGCACGCCGTCCTTGTAGAACTGGAACCCGGTCGGGCAATTCAAACCGTCGAGGAAGTGGATGACCTTGTCCGCCTTGCCGTCTCCGTTCGTGTCTTCAAAAATCAGCAGGCTGTCGCCCGTTTTGCTGGTCGGGGTCCGTTCGGGATAATTCCGCCACGCGGCAACCCAAAGGCGTCCTTTGGTATCAAAATTCATCTGCACGGGATTGACGAGTTCGGGGAACTGCTTTTCGCTCGCGAAGAGGCTCGCTTTACAGCCCTCGGCCAGGGTCATGTGGTGGATGGCCTCTTCCGGATCAAGATACGGACTGACATCCTGCTTGTTCGATTCCAACGTATCCACGAGCGGAAGCACCGAATCATCCACTTTTATGTCGCCGCCCTGCGCCACGGCCCAGATGCGTTTGTCCCGATTTTCGGTCTTCACATCGCGTTGCGCCATTTCCTCCTGCATCACGTCGTAATTGGAAATCATTGGGCTTTCCTTGCCGGCGCGCGGGAAGGTCAGCTTGGAACGGCCGCCATAAACGTTGTAACCGTCCACGGTGCGATAGCGCGCATGCCACTCGTTGCATTTGTCCGTCACCGCGGCGCGGAGCTTTTCAAGATGGTCTTTCGGCGCGGGTTCGTTGAAGAGCGCTTCGAAGATTTCCGGCGCCAGCGCCTGGTTGCCTGCCTCGGTGAGAAGGAACGTGTTGAACGTGAGCGAATGTCCCTGCTTCGCCGCTTCCGCGTAAAGCCGCTGCGACACGGTGAAGAGGTCCACAAAGAGCACGTCATTCGCCTTGGCCACGTCGGCCATGGCCGCCGTGTAGAGCTCGAGGTTGGAGTTGTTCGCCTTCGGATCGGGCAGGTCGGGATCATTGATCTTTTCGTTGGCGATGGGCGAGAAGAGCACGACGCGCGGCGCGCCTTTGCCGCTGTAATTCTTCGTCCTTGTATCTTTGAGAAGCTTGTCGAGGTCGCTCTTGAATTTGTCGATCCCTCCCGGTCCCTTGAACGATTCGTTGAAGCCGTAAAAGGCGAAGATCACGTCGGCCTTGGTCCTGGTCAGCCACTCGTCGCGCGAGCCGAAGTTTTCCGAGCGATGCCACGTCGCCACCTCATCGCCCGAGGCGGCGAGGTTGCGGAAAACGAGGTCGAGCCGGGGAAACCTCGCGTAGAGGAGCGTCTCGAGCCAGGCGTCGTGCTGCATCCGGTCGGCGAGCGCGTTGCCGAGGTAACAGATGTGGTCGCCCTTATTCAGTGTAAGTTGCGCGCCGAATGCAGTGGTGGCTAATAAAGCGATCAGGATGAGACAGCCGACTCGTTTTTTCATGGGTCAATAGACTTCTTTAATTCCGTATTTCTTCGTTTGTTGGATGCCGAAACCCGATCAACTTCACACATTGAAAGCGTTCGCGGTCCGGGACGTTCATAACCCTTAACCGTTTCCAAGTCTCTTGGAAAATCATTTTATGCGCCGGAGCGTTCGAGTCTTCGACGCTCAAAAAATTTTTCATCGACTCCGCCGGCTTGCCCGCTAGAACTCCTCCATGCCGTTCTACGCCGACCTGCATGTGCATTCCAAATACGCGCGGGCGACGAGCGGCGATTCCGACCTCGAGCACTTGGCGCTCTGGGCGGCGAAGAAAGGCGTGACTGTTCTGGGCACCGGCGACTTCACGCATCCGGCCTGGTTTAAAGAAATCCAGGAGAAACTCGTGGCGGCGGAACCGGGCCTGTTCCGGCTGAAGGCGGACCTGGAGCGCTGGTGCGCGGAACAGTTCCCGCCCTTTGCGCAACACCCAACCAGATTTCTATTGGAGGTCGAGATCTCCACGATTTACAAAAAAGGCGACCGGACGCGAAAAGTCCACCACCTTCACTACGTGCCTGATCTCCCCACGGCGGAGCGCTTCATCGCGCGTCTTTCCGGTATCGGCAACCTCAACGCCGATGGCCGCCCTATCCTTGGCCTCGACTCGCGCGATCTGCTCGAAATCACGCTCGAAGCCGGCGATGGCGCTTACCTCATTCCGGCGCACATCTGGACGCCTTGGTTCGCGGTGCTCGGATCGAAGAGCGGCTTCGATTCCATCAAGGAATGCTACGGTGATCTGACGCCGCACATCTTCGCGCTGGAGACCGGCCTCTCGTCCGACCCGCCAATGAACTGGCGGCTGTCGCAACTCGACCGCTTCCAACTCGTCTCGAACTCCGACGCTCATTCGCCGGGAAAGATCGGCCGCGAGGCGTGCAAGTTTGATTGCGCTCTCGACTACTGGGCCATCCGTCACGCGTTGGAGACCGGCCACGGCTACGGCGGCACGGTGGAGTTTTTTCCCGAAGAAGGCAAATATCACCTGGATGGACATCGCAACTGCGGCGTGCGCCTGGAACCGGAGGAGACCAGGAAGCGCGGCGGCCTTTGCCCCACCTGCGGTAGGGATCTCACCGTCGGCGTCATGCATCGCGTGGACGAACTCGCCGACCGTCCTGTCGGTGCGCACCACGAGAACCTCAAACCGTACCGCAGCCTTGTTCCGCTGCCGGAATTATTGGCGGAAATTCATCGCGTCGGCGCGGGCAGCCGAAAGGTGGCTGACGCGTATGAAAACCTCGTCGGCAAACTCGGATGCGAGCTTTTCATCCTCGAACGCGCGCCGTTGGACGAGCTGCGCAAGGCCGGTTCAACGCTGCTCGCCGAAGGCATTGATCGCATGCGCAAGGGTCGCGTCACGCGCCAGGCCGGTTACGATGGTGAATATGGCATCATCCGCGTGTTTAGCGATGATGAACTGATACGGGGCAACTCGGTGAGCCTGTTGTTTGATTTGCCGCCACGCGACGCCGGCGTCCAGTCTGCCAACGTGGGACAGGCTTCCAGCCTGTTCAAATCATCAGCCGAGGAGCAGACACCTGAGAAGGACAGGCAAGCTGCCTGTTCCACTTTGCCCTCCCTCTCGTTACATGAAGCGCCCGCTGTTTCCTTCCCGCTTTCCTCCGATCCTCTCGCAGGTCTTGACTCCGAGCAACGCGCCGCCGCAGAAATCGCGGACGGCCCATTGCTCATCATCGCCGGACCCGGCACTGGCAAGACCCGCACGCTGACACATCGCGTCGCGTACCTCGTAACGAACCAAGGCGTCGCCGCAAAGCAAATCCTTGCCGTCACCTTCACCAACCGCGCGGCCAATGAAATGCGCGAACGACTGGAGGGGCTCATCCCCGCGTCCACAGACCGGGTGCGGGTTACCACTTTCCACGGACTGAGCTATGGCATCCTGCGCGAGCACGGACGGCTCGTTGGGTTGGCTGAACACTTTCGGATCGCCGGCGAAGCGGAACGGCGAGCATTACTGGGGCAAAAACTCAAACTTTCCGAGCGCAAGGCGGCACAGTGGCTGAAACGCGTCTCCAATCTGAAACGAGGAGGGCCCGCTGTCCCGAGCGAGCCGTCACCCGCCGAAGACGGCGCGGTGGGGACACCCCGCCCTGCCAAAGAAGATCAGCTCGTCCTTGACGCTTACGAGCGCGCCATGCGCGAGCGCGGCTGGCTGGATTTCGACGACCTCATCCGTCTCGCCGTCGAACTGCTCGAAAACTGCCCGGATGTGCTCGCTCAATACCGCGCCCGTTTCCACCACGTCTCGGTGGACGAATTTCAAGACATCGACGCGCGGCAGTATCGTTTGGTGAAGCTGCTTGTTCCCCCTGGAGGCAACCTTTGCGTCATTGGCGATCCCGATCAATCCATCTACGGCTTCCGCGGTGGTGAACCGCGCTTCTTCCAGCAATTCATCGCTGATGACCCGGCTGCTCGCACGGTGCAGCTTCACCGCAACTACCGCTCCGGTCGCGCCATCGTGCAAGGCGCCCTCCAGACCATCGCACCCGCGACTCTCGTCGAAGGACGCTTGCTCGAAGCGCTCAACGCCGACGCGACGAAGATTGTTGTCCACGAATCGCCGTCCGACAAAGCCGAGGCGGAGTTTGTCGTGCATACGATTGAACGGCTTATTGGTGGCCACACATTTTTCTCGCTCGATTCGGCCAGGGTGGAAACCGGCGAAGCGCGCAGCGACTGTTCGTTCAACGATTTCGCCGTTCTCTACCGAACCGACGCGCAAGCCGATGCGATTAGCGAGGCATTGGCCCGCTCCGGCCTTCCGTTCCAACGCCATTCGCACGAACCACTGACCGAGCGCGAATCTGTGCGCACCTTGCTGGCGGTCGCGCGGGCACTTGCCGGGGAACTGACGGTGGCGGACCGCTTGAAAACCGCGCTCGACAATCGGAAGGCCGACTTGCGCAATCCGAAGGAAGCCCGGAAGGTGAAATCGGAACGCGACACCCGGCCGTCTCCTTCGGCATTCCGGGATTCGGAATTCGGATTTCTTTCGGATTTCGTGTTTCGGATTTCGGAATTTGCACAAAGCTGCGGCCATGACTTTGCCCGCTTCGAGTCTGAGTTGGCGTTGCTCTCCGACGAGGATTTGTGGGACCCGCGCGCCGACCGCGTGTCTCTGCTCACCCTGCACGCCAGCAAAGGACTCGAATTCGCGGTCGTCTTCATCGTCGGCTGCGAAGACGGCTTGCTGCCACTGCGCTTTGGCTCTGACGCCCAAGGCGCCCATCTCGACGAGGAACGTCGTCTCTTCTTCGTCGGCATGACGCGCGCCCGCGAGCGCCTTTTCCTGTCGCGCGCGACGAAGCGGCTCTGGCGCGGTCAGCTCCGCCAACAGGTCGTTTCTCCTTTCGTGATCGCGATCGGGCAGGAGCTCCTGGAGCGGAGCAAAAGCCAGCTCACTCCCCGGGCGAAACCCGATGCGGAACAGTTGGATTTGTTCAGTCCGTCTCGGAGGAGCAGGAACCGCGCAGCCGCGGACGTCCGTCCGCGCGCTCTCAGATAGTCCGTGCCGACTCAACCATGAACCTCCGAAATGGTAGAGCGCGGTGTCCTCACCGCGCCGCGGCTCGGCGGGTTGGGCCCAGCCCGCCCTACCGGACGATTCATGGGCAGCCCCCTTTCGCTTTTGCGCACGCATTGGGGCCATGAACCACCCCCTCACCCGACCTCCGGCCACCCTCTCCCCATCGGATGGGGAGAGGGAAGGGGTGAGGGGGCCAGTTCATAGGCAGGCTCCAGTCCAAAAAGATCGGGAGCGCATCCGGACCATGAACGGTAGGGCGAGACTCCGTCGAGCCCTGATCTCGAAGATAGAAATTAGGGCTCGACGGAGTCTCGCCCCACCCGGTTCAGGTAGTGTTCCTGACTCGAACTTTACACGCCTTGCCGGCGACTCGGACTCTCCTGCATATCCGCGAGAAACGGAAGTTCTCGCCGGTATTCCAGCAGGGGGGCGAGCTCCAACCTGGCGTTGATGCGGCCCTCGCGATCGCATGCGTCCGCGAGGATTTCGCCGTGATAATCAACGATGACGGAACGCCCCGTATAAACGTGTTGCGGGTCGCGCCCGATGCGGTTGACACCGACGACGCAAGCCTGGTTTTCGATGGCGCGCGCCTGCAACAGACGCACCCAATGATGAATGCGTTTCTCCGGCCAGTTGGCAATGACGGTAAACAGGTGCGGCTGATGCGCGGCCGTTGCTTCGCGGAAAATTTCCGGGAACCGCAGGTCGTAACAGACGAACGGCGAAATCGTCCAGTCCTGCCAGTGGAACACGACCGGATGCTCGCCGGCCGCGTAGTGCTCTGACTCGCCTCCGAGCGTGAACGGTCGCATCTTCGCGTAAAAAGCCAGCAACTCGCCTGACGGAGAAAACACCAGCGCCTTGTTTCGCGCCCGGCCGTCGCGTCCGCGCATCGGCGCGCCGGCAACCAGGCAAACACCGAACTCTTTGGCCGCGCTCGCGAGAAACTGTTCCGTCTTTCCCCCGTACAATTCCGCCACGGCATCCGTGTTCATGGTGAATCCGGTGGCGAACATCTCCGGCAACACGACCAGCGAACCTGTCGCAGGTTGCGCCTCCTTCAGCAGGTGGCGGACTTTGTCGAAGTTTGCCGTTTTGTTTTCCCAGGCGATATCGAGCTGCAGGGCGATGACGTTCACGAGTGGAGCATAAACGAGCGCGAGCGCTCGCGCGAGTGAGATTCCAGTTCGGGCAAGACGCGAAACGATTTCATCGAAGGGAGCCGTTGCCGCACTACACCCAGCCCGCGCGATCCAAGGAGAAAAAAAGTTAGAGGAACACTCGCCCTCACCCCGGCCCTCTCCCCCAAGGAGAGGGAGAGCGCGGCTGCGGCGCTGGAAAATTCACGAGCACGGTCGCAACCGCCGGTGCTCTGCCATCGGATGGGAGAGGCGTCAGGGTGAAGGCAACGGGAGAGCGGGGAGAAGTTCCCTCGAAAAATTTCGCGCATTGAACCCTGAACTGTAGCAGCCGACGTGAGGAGGCTCCGGCTCAATTCCGCGTTCCGCACTCCGCACTCCGCGTTTGAAAAGTGACCCTCCTCACGTCGGCTGCTACGAGGTTCATGGGGAGGGAACACCTCCAAAATTCGGACGTGACTTGGAGCCATGAACCCACCCCCAACCCCTCCGGAGGAGGGGAGTCAATGTCGGGGCACGCTTGCGAGTTCCCCTCCTGGGAGGGGCCAGGGGTGGGTCGGTTCATGGGGAGGGAAGGGTGAGGGGAAATTTCTTTTTGAGGTTTCTTTGATTTTGGACCGGGGCGCCGGGCTTGTGAGCGCCGCCGCCTGCGTGTTAGGCTCGGAGCATGGAAGCGATCGATTGGGCCAATCTCAGCGACGAAGAGTTGCTGGAGAAGCGGATCTCCCAGCTTGGCCTGAAGCTGGACGGCACCGAGGTCCAGCCACTCATTCAGCAGCTTCACGACGAGCTCTCTCAAAAAGGTCTGGTTTTCCATCCGCCCTGCCACATCGGCGACGAATGGTTTGTGCCGGTCGGCATCCCGGCGATTTTCATTCCGTTCTTTCTGGCGCACGACCGGCTGCGCAAGCTGGAGCGCAAGATGATGCTCGAAGTGGAGGGCGAAACTCCGGAATGGTTCATGAGGTTGATGCGGCACGAAGCCGCGCACGCCTACGCCTATGCTTATCAGCTCTACAAAAAGAAAAAATGGCAGCGCACATTCGGACTGAGTTCCACGGACGAAACGCCGGAATTTTACCGGCCGCGCCCCTACAGCCGCTCCTACGTCGTGCATCTCGACGACTGGTATGCGCAAAGCCATCCCGACGAGGATTTCGCCGAGACATTCGCCGTCTGGCTGACGCCGGGATTTGATTGGCGCGAGCGTTACCGGGGCTGGAAGGCGTTGCAAAAACTCGCCTACCTCGATGAACTGATGCGTTCTCTGGCCGGCAAACCGCCCGTCCACCAGCCCGAGTACCGCCCCGCCGATCACGATTGCCTCAACATCAAACTCAAAACCTACTACGCGCGGAAGCGCAAGTTCTACGAGGATTCGTATCCCGACTTCTATGACAACGACCTGAAGGAACTTTTCGCGGCGGGACCGGACGTCGCCGGACGGCTGAAAGCGTCGGCGTTCCTGCGCGCCCACCGACGGCGGCTGATGAATTCGGTCTGCCAATGGACCAACGAAAAGAAATACCGGGTCAACAAGTTGCTCGCGCGGCTCATCGACCGTTGTGACCAGCTCGATCTCCACATCAAATCGGACGACGCCCAGCAAAACCTGCAAGTCTCGGCGTACATCACCACGCTGGTCATGAACTACCTGTTCACCGGCAAGTTCAAACGGACGAAATAGAACGCGAAGCGTGTGAAAAAGAAGCTCAAAATCCTCGCGTTGTTCGATGCCATCGCTCCAACGACCATCGACCAGGACCTGAGCGCGGAGTTGAAGACCGAGGATTGGAAGACCGAAGCCAATGTCCTCAAGGCGCTGGGCGAACTGGGCCACACCGCCGAGCACCTCGCGATTTTCGACGACCTCGACCTGTTGCGTCAGAAACTCCAGAGCTTTGGGCCGGACCTCATTTTCAACCTCGCCGACCAGTTCAAGAACAACCGCGCCTTCGACCAGAACATCGTGTCATTCCTCGAAATGCAGGGATTGCCGTTCACCGGCTGCGGGCCCACCGGACTTACCCTGTGCAAGCACAAGGGCATTTCCAAGAAGGTCCTCAGTTACCACCGCATCCACACACCGGACTTTGTGACCATCGCCCGCGGAAAACGCATCGCTCGGCCCAGGCGGCTTAAGTTCCCCATCCTCGTGAAACCGTTGAAAGAGGAGGCGTCCTACGGCATTTCGCAGGCGTCGTTCGTTGAGGCGGACGAACAATTCAAGGAACGCGTCCAGTTCATCCACGAGAAATACGACAACGACGCCATTGCCGAGGAATACATCGAAGGCCGCGAACTCTATGTGAGCATCCTCGGCAACGACCGGCTTCAGGTTTTTCCGATTCGCGAACTCGTATTCAAGGAAGTGCCGCCGGACGAGCCGAAGATCGCCACCTACAAGGCCAAGTGGGACGAGGAATACCGGAAACGCTGGGGATTACAGAACCGGTTCGCCGAAGGAATTGATCCGGCCGTCGCCGCCCGGATCGAACAGATCTGCAAGCGCATCTACCGTCTCCTTACGATTGACGGCTACGCGCGTCTCGATCTGCGCCTCACGTCGAATAACGAGGTTT
Source organism: Verrucomicrobiota bacterium (assembly GCA_003219345.1). Lineage (GTDB taxonomy): Bacteria > Verrucomicrobiota > Verrucomicrobiia > Limisphaerales > AV2 > AV2. The sequence continues at coordinate 5,219 of QHOP01000040.1, read as the reverse complement.
ATTTCATCGAAGCCAACCCGAATCCTATCCTCGCCGAGGACGAAGATTTCGCGCAGGCCGCTCTCAAAGCGAGTCTTCCCTACCCGCAATTGATCGACCGGATCGTCCGCCTTGGACTGAACACGTTGCGGGATTGAACGCCCCCGCCAGTTCATCGATTCATCAGCAGGGCGATCAGGCCGGCGGCTGCCAGCGCTGCCAGCACCGCCAGTATAATTTTGATCCAGCTCTTCGGATATCGGCCCGCGATGGTTCCCGTGTAACCGTTGATCACCACTTGAAATGCCCGCCGGCCATAGTCGTAACTCAGCAGCCAGACAGGCACGAGGATATGCTTGAAGGTCTGGCCTGAGTAATTCGGGTAAACCTGCAGGTTGCGCTGCGTGTCGCCCGGCACTTGCGACGCGCACAGGCTTCTCAGCTTGGCGTCCATTTGATCGCGCGAATTGCGCGCCGCGGCGAGAAGATCGATTTGGTACCCCAGGGACGCGGTCTCCTCCATTAGGGGACGAGTTTTTTAGCTGCGTCCGCCGGATAGTCCTGGCGGGCTTCGGCAGCGAGCGGCTTCGAGCCGGTTGGCGGCGTGACGCCGGCTGCCAACATGACGCGTTGAATCGCGACGATGGTTTCAGTCGAAGGTTTGAAATTGCCGGGCCGGTATCCCTCCGCGATGCGCAGGGGAGTCCAACCCCATTTGTTCGTTCGATTCCAGGCTTCGATTTTCGCGCCTTTGTCGGCGAGAAACTGCACCAGCTTCGGCAGATTCTTGTAGGCTGCGCCGTGCATGGCGGTCTCGCCGTTGGCATCGACCGCATTCACGTCAGCGCCGAGTTTCAGAAGCAATTGCGCCGATTCGAGTACTTCAGGCTCTGTTCCCGCGACCTCATCCGCCTCTGCTCCACCGATCCCAACTCCGCACGCGGCTATGAGCGGCGTGCAGTTATCGGCGTTCCCCAGCAATGGATTGGCGCCCAGCTCGACCAGCAAGCGCATGAACGCGGCGTCCGCGGTTCCGGCAGCCATCAGGAACGGCGTCGCGCCGGCCTTGTTGTATAGCCCCGGCCCGCCTTTGCCGGTCTTCAGCCGCGCATTCACGTCCGCGCCGTGCTCCACCAGCTTCCTGACGAATTGGAGGCTGCTCAGATTTCCGGACCCGATCGGAGACGGGTCTCCGTCGTCGCCGTCGCCGCGATTCGGTTTGCGAACCCAGCTCATCGCGTGCAGCGCTGTGAATCCCGAACGCTGATCATTCGGATCAGCGCCCGCTTCGAGGAGGGCCACGGCCAGCTCGAAATGACCGTTCTCGACCGCCAGGATTAACGCGCTGGTTCCCTTTCTCGGACTTTTGCCCGAAGGCTTTCGAGGCTGCATGGTGTCGTTCACGTCCACTCCCGCCTTCAGCAAGGCTTTAACAACGCCGGTCCGGCCTTCGCGCGCGGCGAAAAAGAAAGGAGTGAACCCGGAGTCGGGTAGCGCCGTGCGAAAATCCGCGCCCGCCTTGAGCAGCAGCTCAACCACTTCGGTATGACCTTCGGCTGCGGCCCACATCAGGGCTGTCTGCTGGTCTTTTTCCTTCGCATTAACGCCGGCGCCTCGGGACAACAGTGCCTTCACGGGTCCGATCCTGCCGGTGCGCGCCGCGGTCATCAGAACCGTTTCCCCGCCGCGAAGCGTGGTGTTCGGGTCCGCGCCTGCACCGAGGAGCAACTCGACCAGCTCGGTGTTTCCATTCACGCAAGCCATGGAGAGTGGCGTTACGCCGTAGCGGTTCTCCGCCTTAACATTCGCGCCGGCGGCGACAAGAAGTTTCGCGGTTTTCACATCGTCCCGGTAGGCCGCCCAATGCAGCGCCGTCATCCCGTCAACCTGCGGCGCGTTCACGTCGGCGTGTTGCTTGAGCAGCGTGCGGATCGTTGCGCGATCTGATTTCTCGGCGGCATCGGCGAGCGGAGAATTGGCGGCGAACAACGGTGAGCCGACAAGGAACAGCAGAAATGCAAACCTGCAAAGAAGGGAGCGCTGCCCAGAACGGGTGCAGTGACGCCCCGAAGGGGCAACAACAAACCAGCCCAGGGCAACGCCCTGGGACAACGTTGCGAAGAAACGATCGAGCCCTGAAAGGGCGGCACAAACCGTTCTATTCCGCCCTTTCAGGGCTGGAAAACAAATTGGGGACCATGACCAACCTGGGGCGTTGCCCCAGGCTGGTTTGTTCAGCCCCGTTGGGGCGCAACTCGGCCACCGCCGACAATCCAATGAATGTCGGGCGGTCCACATTTCAATCCCACACATAGCGTTCATCAAACTCGATACCATGTCGTTTGAACAGCGTGCGCAGTTCATCCTGGAAGCTAATCTTGCGATGATGTTCCTCCTGCCGCTCGATATATCGCTGTACTGCTTCGACACTGGATTGGCTCACGGAGAAACCCGCTCAACCAACTTCTTCAACGGATGGTTCTTCGACAATGCGAAGAGCGCGTGAACGTGGTCTTCCATGCCGCCAATCACGAGCGCGGGACTTTCCCACTGCTTGAAGATTCCCGCCTGATACACGAACAGGGCCGCCCGATGGTCCGCGGGAATCAACGGCTTGCGATGTTTTGTGCTATACACGAGATGCACGAGATTCTTGACCAAAGATTGGGACATGAACGTTAAACCCTTGGGAGACGCCCCGAAGGGGCAACAACAAACCAACCCAGGGCAACGCCCTGGGACAACGTCGCCAAGAAACAATCGAGCCCTGAAAGGGCGGCACAAATGGCGTCTCCCTGTTTCGCCCTTTCAGGGCTCGAAAACAATGGCGGAATGCTAACCCAGGGCGTTGCCCTGGGCTGGTTTGTTTCAGCCCCTTCGGGGGTGACACACTTCTGCGCGGCGTCGGCGAGCCGGGAGTCAATGGCTGATGCCGTCCATGTTGACAAAACGAACGCGGCGAGGGTGAGGACATGCGGCGTGGTCATCGTGTTGGGTACGCTTGGTACCCCGAGTGATTGTTCACTGTCGCATCGTTAAATCCAATCTGCGTGAGCTTACCGTCTTTCAGAGATGCATACACAGCCCATCTGTTCGTAGCTCCAGGATACTCGTACAGATAGACTAGCGTGCCCGTCTCTGCTGTTCCCGCGATGAGGTCCGGTTTGCCCAGATATTTCAACATGTCGGCCGCGGGTACGGAAGCCTCCTTGGAGTACATGCTGAGGGCCGTTGCTAAACGCTCGAAATAATCCCCTCGCTTTGGGTACTCCTTAGCCACATACTCACCGTATGATGCCATGACCATTGTCTCACCGATTACCGGTGACTCGGGGAAGAAAGTGCTCCAGACGACGAGGGTCAAGTAGGCGGTGACGAGCAAGGTGCAGAGGCCAGCGTAGATTTTCAACGTCAGCCACAAGGCTCGCTTCCATTTCGGATTTCGTTTCGCTTCGGTCACCTAACTCGGGATTCAAACCGACAGCGGTTGGAACAACTCATCCACCTTGCCGGTACTGTCCGCAAACTTGTCGAGGTGGACACCGACTTTGTCGAGCAGCGTCAGGTGGAGATTGGCCAGGGGCTTCGGCTTTTCATACTTGATGTGACGTCCGCCTTTCATTCCGCCCGCGGCGCCACCGGCGACCAGGATCGGCAGGTTCGTGTGGTCATGCACGTTCGGGTTGCCGATGCCGCTGCCGTAAAGATAGAGCGAATGGTCGAGCAACGTCCCATTTCCTTCCGGCGTGGCCTTCAATTTCCCGAGGAACTCGGCGAACAATGACACGTGGAACTGATTGATCTTCGCCATGCGCGCGATCTTGTCCGGATCGTTGCCGTGATGCGAGAGGGGATGATGCGGATCAGGGACGCCGATCTCGGGGTAGGTCCGGTTGCTGGTTTCGCGCGCGAGCTGGAACGTGATGATCCGGGTGACGTCGCCTTGCAACGCCAGCACCTGCAGGTCGAACATCAATCGCGCGTGATCGGCGTAGGCGGCCGGCACGCCCACAGGCCGGTCCAAATCCGGCAGCGGATTATCCGCGGCGTCAGCTTCGGCCTTCTGAATGCGGCGCTCGACTTGGCGCACGGTGTCAAGATATTGGCTGATCCTCGTGCGGTCACCCGGCCCGAGCTTTCTGTTGAGACGGGCGATGTCTTCATTGAACCAATCGAGGAGGCTCGCTCTTTTCCGCAGCGCGGCCTGCCGGTCCGCGATACTGCCACCTTCGCCGAACAAGCTCTCGAAAACGATTCGCGGGTGCGCCTCCGCCGGCAGCGGCGTCGTCGGCGACGACCATGAAAGATTATTCTGGTAAACGCAGGCGTAGCCGTTGTCGCACTGGCCCACTACCTGCATCAGGTCCATCGCGAGCTCCAGCGACGGCAATTGCGTTTCCTGACCGATGTGCTGCGCGGCGATCTGATCGACCGTGGTTCCCAGGTAATAGTCCGTGCTTTCCGTCAACTTCGCTTTGGCGGCACTCAGGAAGGCAGAGTTGGAGGTCGCATGGCTGCCGGGGTAGGCGTTTTGCAGTTCCAGGTTCGTGATGGCCGTGACGTGGTCCTTGACCGGAGCAAGCGAACTGAGGATCGGCGATAGCTCGTCGAGGCGGTTCTCGCCGGGCGGAGTCCAGCGCGTGATGTCGCATCCCATCGGCATGAAGACGAAACCGAGGCGGCGCACCGGCTTGGCCGCCGTCCTGACCAAAGGGGTCGCCGCGGGAACCATCGCCTCGAGCAACGGCAGCGCCAGGGTAAACCCCATGCCGCGCAGGAACGTCCGCCGCGGCATGGCCTTTTTCATAATAATCATAATGAGTTCCTCATGATAAACGGTGTGCTGTTGACAATGCCAAGGATACTCGATGTGAAGCGAAAGTCATCCCCTTTTGCGTGGCGCACGATCTTGCGGACCGCCGGGGCGTCGTAATACTCTACTCCACGGCCCAACGCGAACGTCAGAAGTTTTTCCGTCAGCGTGCCGACAAAAAGCTCCGGTCGATGCAACAAACCCTGTTCGAGCCCGGACACTCCCGCGAATTTGCTGCCGTCGGGAAGGCCGCCGGTCACGTCGATGGGTTGGCCTTCTTCAACAGTCCGCCAGCGACCGACCGCGTCGAAGTTCTCCAGCGAGAAGCCGACCGGATCCATCAGATTATGGCAGTTCGCGCAAACGGAGTTGACCCGATGTTCGGCCAGTCGTTCACGCACCGAAAGCGTTGCCGACACCGTGTTGT
>QHOP01000521.1 GCA_003219345.1 Verrucomicrobiota bacterium | reverse complement strand
AACTGCCGTGAGTGGTGGCCAGTTCCTGAGCGTCGTGGAATCCAATTACGTCATCTTGTCCGGCTCCAACACGGTCACCGGCTCGGCGCGTGTGGTTGTCAATGGGGATGACGCCGGTTTTAACCAGGCTCAGGGAACGTGGTCCAAAAATCAGACGCTGGTTCCCGGCGTTAATCAACTCTTCATTGCGGCCCTGGACAGCAACGGCGCCATACTGGCTTCCACGAACCTGATCCTTGTCTCGGAAATCGCGTCCACTTTCGTGGGTGGAACGCTCGGCAACAATACGGCGTGGAACAGTTCGATGGGCATCATCCACGTGACCAACAGCGTCGTCGTGCCGGCGGGGGGCATTCTCTCCATTCAACCGGGCACGGTGGTGCTGCTGTCAGCGGGCGCTTCCATTACAGGAACCAACTCGACGATCAATGCGACGGGCACGGCCGGCAACGGGATTTATTTTCTGCCGGCCGACGGCACGACCATCTGGGGCGGATTGACCGTCAGCGGCACAAGCGGAACTCTTCTGCTGCAGCACGTCGAAACGATCGCCGGTCACATCGAACTCTTTGACGGAGCGGTGGGGACGCTGGAAGACAGTTACTTTCATGATTATGAGGTGAGCAGCCCGGCGATTATTCACACGCTGGGCTTGCCTGATCACGTCACGTTGAATCTGCGGCGGTGCCACGTCGCGCACTATTACGAAGTGTTGAGTCAATATGGGGTGAACCATATCGAAGATTGCCTGCTCGAATATCAGGGTAACAGCGGCGATGGAATTGACTTCGACGCCGGTCAGCCCGGTTCCTATATCCGCCGCTGCACCGTGCGTCGCGGTCTCCTGTTCAACACCGACGCGCTGGACATGGGCGAGTACGGAGGAACGGGCGAAGGCTCCCGCGGCATATTGATCGACAGTTGTCTGCTCCATGATTTCGTGGACAAGGGAGTCTCGATGGGCGTCGGCGTGGATGTGACGGTCACGAACACGCTCATTTTCAGCGTGGACACCGGCATTGCGGTGAAGGACAACTCCGTCGCCGGCATCTACAACTGCACCATAGCAGACAACAACTTTGGGTATCGCTGTTACAACAAAGCCGACTCTGCCTCTCTGAGTGGCGGCGGGTACATCACAAATTCGTTCAACAATGTCCTGTGGAATAACTCCACCACCCTTTCGCTGTCCAACGGTTCCACGCTCACAGCCACGTATTCCGATTTTCAAGGCGCCAATTATCCCGGTGCAGGCAACATCGATAGGGACCCGCTGTTCCGCGACGCCGCGGCGCGCGATTATCGCGTCGCTGCAAATTCACCGACCCTCGGCGCGGGCCTGAACGGCGCAAACATGGGCGTGACCTTCCCGGTCGGCGGAATTCCCGGAACACCTTTTGCCCTGGCCGCACTCGGCTCGAGCACAAATCCAGTCGCGCTCACCTGGGCCGATGATGCGGACAACGAAGACGCCTTTGTGATTGAACACTCAACCGACGCGAAGACCTGGCAGACTTTGGCGACGGTCGGTCCCAACGTCACCAACTACACGGACAGCAACGCCGTCCTGGGACAGAAATACTATTATCGCGTCAAAGCGGCGAACAGTTCGGGCGAATCCTCTTACTCCAATATCGCCGGCGGCACGCGGCAGTCTCCGCAGGTGTTTGTGGGCGGCGCCATCGCCGCCGACACGATCTGGAATTCCGGCGTGCATTATGTCGTGACCAATTCCGTCACGGTCGAGCGCGGCGTGACCCTGACGGTCCGGCCCGGCGCTCTTGTTTGCTTTGACTCGGGGCAGGGCCTGACGATCGCCGACGGCGGACGTATGCTCGCTGAAGGCGCGACGAACGCGCTGATTCTCTTCACGCGCGCGCCCGGAGCGGCCGGTAACTGGGGCAATATTACGATCAACGGCGCCGTGGGATCGCCGGAGACGCGCATCGCCTGGGCGCAATTCGAGTTCAACGCCAACAACACCGGCACGCCGTGTATTGAGGTCAATACCGGCGCGGTCTATCTCGATCACCTCACCTTCGGGAACACCGACGCGCCTTATATCCACGTGGACGAGGCCTCCTTTATTATCAGTCACTGTTATTTTCCTGCCGCCACCGCCCAGTTCGAGCCGTGCCACGGCACGCGCGGTGTCCGGAGCGATGGCCACGGAATCTTCTTGCGCAACTTCTTCGGGAAGGCGAACGGTTACAACGACGTCGTGGATTTCACCGGTGGTAACCGGCCGGGACAACCGATCGTGCAGTTCATTGACAATGTCGTCACCGGCAGCGACGACGACGGCTTCGATCTCGATGGCACGGACGCCTGGGTGGAGGGCAATATTTTCCTGCATCTACACAAGAACGGCGGCACACCCGACTCCTCCAGCGCCGTCAGCGGAGGGAACGACAGCGGTAACACCTCCGAAATCACCATCATCGGCAACCTCATTTATGATTGCGACGAGGCCGTTGACGCGAAGCAAGGCAACTTCTACACCATGATCAACAACACCATTGTCCACCAGAGTCATGTGGGCGGTGTGGACACCGACGGAGCGATCGTCATCCTCGCCGACACCGGCACCGCCGAAGGCGCGGGGGTTTATCTCGAAGGAAACATTATCTACGACGCGGAAAAACTCACACGCAACGTGACGACCGCTGTTGTGACCTTCACCAACAACCTCATGCCTTTTGCCTGGAGCGGCCTCGGCGGCAACAACTCCACCAGCGACCCGCTGCTGAAACACATCCCGCAGCTTTCGGAAACCTATTTCACCAATTGGGCGGATGCGCAGGTCATGCGCGATTGGTTCAGCCTCCTGCCCGGTTCGCCGGCGGCGGGCTCCGGGCCGAACGGAACCGATAAAGGCGGCGCAATCCCGTTCGGAGCGTCGATTTCGGGCGAACCGACCGGCACGACCAGCCAGACCAACGCCACATTGACAGTTGGCGTGAATCGCACCGGCGACGGCATCCCGGTAGCCGGCTGGCCCAACGGTTCCGGTTACACGCATTACAAATGG
>QHOP01000535.1 GCA_003219345.1 Verrucomicrobiota bacterium | reverse complement strand
TCGGATTTCCCGGACGCGATTCGGCCCTCGAAACCTTCAGCGAAGTTCCGATGTGCAACCGGACCTGCGTGAGAGCTGCTCCCGCGACCCGGCTGCGGAGGAGGCCAGCGGCGAGTAAAGTTGAGCTCAAGCCGCCCCTTTTGAGTTCCCGGACAGAACAACAGCAGAAAATAAAAAGGAAGCAAAGGCTTATGACAGCCTCGGAGTTTCTGCGCACCCTGGAGCAAGCCCTTGAGATTGATCCCGGCAGGATCGCCGGCCACGAATCCCTCAATGAAATCGAATGGTGGGACTCGATGGCTGCCCTGACCTTCATGGCGGTAGCGGACCAGGAACTCCACGTGGAAGTTTCCGGTGCCCAACTGCAGCAGTGCAAAACCGTGACTGACCTGCTCGCCTTGTTTGGCGACAGGATCACGCGCTGACCCATGGTCAATCCGCTCAGCCTGACGGAGCGCATCAACGTGTGCACAGGGCGATCCTCCGGGATTGGGCTGGCCACGGCGGCGCTCCTCAGCCAGTGGGACCAGGCTGGTGTTCGTGGTGCGAACTCAGGTGCGCGTCGCTTTTCTTCTTGCCGACGCGAGCCGTTGGATGACGGGAGCCAGGTTGGTTGTGGATGGCGGTTACACGCCGCATTAACTTTGGCAGATTTGTGAACGCAACCCTCAGCGCAATCGAATACGCGTTGCCCGCCAAGGTGCTCGGCAACGAGCAGCTCGCCGAGGAGTTCTGCGACTGGACGGCCGATAAAATCTTCGCCAAGACGGGCATCCGCGAACGGCATATCGCCGCCGACAACGAGTGCGCGTCCGATCTCGCGGTCCAGGCGGCCAGCCAACTCTTTGATTCCGGGGTTTGCCGCCGTGAGGAGATTGACTACCTTCTCTACTGCACCCAAAGCCCGGACTACTTTCTGCCCGCCACGGCCTGCGTGCTCCAGCACCGGCTGGGGCTGAAGGCCGGTTGCGGCGCGATGGACTTCAACCTCGGTTGCTCCGGCTTTGTGTATGGACTCGGTTTGGCCAAGGGCCTTGTGGAAAGCGGACAGGCCAAGCGCCTCCTGCTCATCACGGCGGACACCTACAGCAAGTTCATTCATCCGATGGACAAGAGCGTTCGCACCTTGTTCGGTGACGCCGCGGCCGCAATATTGATCAGCGCCTGCGAATCCGATTTGTCCCTGATGGGGCCGTTCGTTTACGGCACCGACGGTTCGGGGGCAAATAATCTCATCGTCCCCACTGGCGGCCTGCGCAAACCGCGCGTGCTGGATGCGGCCTTGGTCAAAGACGAAAGCGGCAATGCCCGCACGGTGAACGATCTATTCATGAATGGCGCGGAGATATTCAACTTCACCCTCCGGGTCGTGCCGGACACCATTAGCCGACTATTGGCGCTGGCCAAGCTACGGATGGAAGACATCGACTTGTTCATCTTCCACCAGGCAAATAAGTTCATGCTGGAGCACCTCCGGAAGAAACTGAGGTTGCCCTCCGAGAAGTTTTGGGTGGCGATGGACGACGTGGGAAACACGGTTTCCTGCACCATTCCAATCGCGCTCAAGCGGGCTTTGAAGGCCGGAAAAATCCGCCCCGGCCACCGCCTCATGCTCGTCGGGTTCGGCGTGGGTTTTTCCTGGGGCGGCACACTCGTCCAATGGGTTTGAGTTCGTCGAATTCATTTCGCCCGCTTTACCTATGAAAAAATCCTTCCTCCGCGGCGCATTCAACCGGATTTTGCACGCCATCGCGCGGCAGGCTCCCGGCGCGCAATCGCTGCGGCCCTTTCTGCACCGGCTGCGCGGCGTGACGGTCAAGGACGGCGTGTTCATCGGCGACGACGTTTATATCGACAACGAGTATCCGGAGTGCGTCGAAATCCACGAGAACGTCGCCGTCAGTATGAGAGCAACTCTGTCCTCTGCTGCTATGCGGGACGAGTGGTCAGGGTTGGAGAGGGCGCCGTGGTGGCGGCGGGGGCGGTCATCACCCGCAGCGTTCCCGCGCGGACGCTGGTCGCACCGCCGCCTTCGCGGCCGGTGGCACGGCTGAATGTTCCCCTGGGATTGACGACCCAGATCGAGGATTTTCTCGCTGGCATGGAGCCGATCAGCCGTCCGCTTGGCGCGCGCGAAAAAGCAAAGTGACAGCAGTCCTGACATTGCTTTCTTCACCGGATTCGGCCGTGTCCGATAACGCGCTGAAGAAGCTGGCCACGTTTCTTGGCGTCTCCTGCGTGGAAGCGGAATTGGAGCAGTTCGCCGAAGCCCCGCCTGCAGCAGGCAGCGCGGTCGTCGCCCTTAGCAGCCAGACGCTGCGGCAGGGGTTCGTTGGCGGCGTTACCGAAGCGGACGCAAGAGACTTCTTCTGCCGGCGGGCAGCCAAAGTCCTTGTCTATGGCTTCAAGGCTTCTCCCGAAGACGCGCGATTGCTTCAGGCTCTCACAGACGGCGCGGTGTCGGGGGTAGAGCCGACACAAAACAGCGACAGAAGATACGCGTTTAATCCCGTTCTCGACCGTCTTGAAATCCCGCTCGCCGCGTTGTCGTGGGAGACTCGGGAAACGCGCAAAGCCAGCACGTTTACCGAGGCGGCAGGCGGCTCGACGCTGATACCTTTGGTGTCCCTCAACGGCAAGCCGTTGCTCGCTTTGTGGCGCACGGCCGGAACGGAGTTCTTTCTCCTGGCAGATTCCGGGATAGCCGACATCGACGCGTGGGTTGCGCCGTCTGCTTCGGTGCGGGATTTTTATCCCACGCTTCTGCCGCCAGTGGTCTTCCTGCGCACGGCATTCAGGCAGGCGTGCTGGAGCAACCCCTTTCGGTCGGCCAACTTCGTCATCGACGATCCGCTTATCCGCCGGCGCTACGGCTTTCTGAAATACGAGACCCTGCTGTCGGAGGCCAGATTGAATGGATATGCGGTCACCCTCGGATTCATCCCCTTCAACCACGCCAGAAGCCACTGCAAGGTGGCCGGGTTCCTGTGCGGGCATCTGGATCGGTTCTCTTTGGCGGTTCACGGGTGCGATCACACGGGGCGGGAGTTCGGGGCCCTGGATGATGCCTTGCTGGTGCATAAGGCCCGGCTGGCTTTGGAGCGGATGTGCCAGCACCAGGAATTGACGTCCCTGCCGTTCGATCCGGTGATGGTGTTTCCTCATGGAGTTTATTCCACCGGCGCCCTGAAAGCACTGAAGCAGACCGGTTACCAAGCCGTAGTGAATACGGATGCGACAGCCCATCCGGTGGATTGCGCCCAGCACCCTTTGGCCTTAAGGCATCTGCTGGATGGTGCCATCACGGCGTACCACAGTTTTCCGCTCTTCCTTCGGCGCTACCCCGCAGGCGTGTTTGATTCTGCGGTAGATTTGCTCTTCGGCAAGCCGGTGTTGCTCGTGGAACACCACGGATACTTCAAGGCCGGCTACGAGCCTCTCGCGTCGTTCGTACGGAACATCAACCGCCTGGCCGACGGACTGGCGTGGGTTCCGTTGGGCCGGGCGCTGACGGCTCACGCGCTGTTTCGTCCGCTGGGACCGGGCCGGTACGCGGCGCGGTTCTTCACTCCGGCTTTCCAGCTGAGGAACCCGGCGGCCATACGCGCCAGTTTTTTGCTCGAGAAGTCCGAGATGGAGGGCGGCGTCGATCACGTCGCCGTAAACGGCCGGCGCGTGGACTTCACGGTGAGGTCCGGCGTGCTGGCGTGCGAGGCGGAACTCGGTCCCGGCGAGGCCTGCCGGGTGAAAGTGGCCTATCGCGAAACGCCGACGACGAGTTGCACGCTGTCGTTGCGCTACCGCGGTTTCGCCGCGGCGAGACGATATCTGAGTGAAATCCGGGACAACTACCTCGCCCGCAACGAGCGTCTGCTCTCTCTCGCCACGCGGCTGAAGAACGTCGCGCAGGGTGCGCGTTGCCGCCCGTAACGGGTTTCCTGACTCGGCTCACCTCCATGAAGCACTACTTTGCCACACAGTATTACGTCAGTTCGCGCCTGGAAGCGGGCTACCAGGAGGAGTTGGAGGAGTTGTTCTACTTCAATCGAAACCAATCCCGGATTCGCGAGGCGTTGCGCGACGCCGTCCAACGCTACGGCACGCCGCAAATCCGCCGAAATGGCGATCATCTGTCACTGGAACTTGCGACGATCCCTCACGTGCAAGCGCTCTACGTCTTCCAGGACGGCCCCCGTCCGGGTTTGGTCGGCGTCGTGGTCTTTTCGCGGAAGGACTCGCTCCTGCGCGTAATTTATATCGGGCTCGATCCTCAGCACGCCTACACGCCGGAAAGGCAGGATTACCTTCTCGTTGAACTGGTTCGAACCCTGAGAGAAATCGGCCGGAAGATTCGCGGAGTGGAAGCGGTCGAGTTCAGTACGGGACGCAGAAGCTTCCGTCTCACCGTGTAGCCCGCTTCCGCATTCGATGGACTGGAATTTTGTGTTGACGCTGAAAACAAGTCGGCGGAGGTTCCCGACATGAACACAGATGAGCAGCGATGCTTCCGGAACCGCGCAAGGTCAAAAAGCAAGTTCCTATCCAAAAACGGCTTCACACTCATTGAGCTGCTGGTCGTTATTGCTATTATCGCCATCCTCGCCGGGCTGCTCTTGCCCGCGTTGGCCCGGGCGAAGCAGTACGGCTATGCCTACGTCTGGCCGCAGGGGACGCCGCTGTACTGGTGGCAGGACTTCTGCCGGCCGTACATGCAGACCGAGAAGATCTATAGTTGTCCCAGCGCCTTGCCCCACAACACGTGGTCGGACCAGCGCCCGCCGGGCACGCCGAAGGTGCTGACGAATGACTACGTCTGCAACCCGCAGATCGGAGTCTTTTACGTGCTCGGGAAAAAAGACTGGTTAGGCGCCAACGGCCCGTTCATCAACAACTGGAACAATCCCAGCCGCCACCTGGCTGACATCCAGGACACGACAGGGACTATCGCAATTTGCGACGCCCGCTTCTCCGTCTTCGAAATCTGGTGCATTGAGCAAACGGACGCGTGGTACAACGCCGGCTTCGGCCCGGCCTACCTGTTCGATAAACCGGACACGAAGAACCCGACCGTGGGCCACGTCGGCAAGCGCCACAGCGGCGGCTTCAACGCCAGCTTCTGTGACGGCCACGCGAATTTTGTCAAGAAATCCACCCTCGGCATGTGGACCAGCCGGGCGAACGACTGAATCGCGCAGCGTCACAAAGGCAATTCCTGTCAATCGGACCTCGGTACCCTCAGACACCCGCCACCTCAATCAACGAAACCGCCAAGTCCTTCAATCCAGCTCTTCGGAACGGCGCATCGCTAAGGGGCACGCTTGCCCGTCGGATCGAATGTCACCTCGGCGATCTTTCCGTCCTTCTTGCCTTCGATCTCGTAATGTGTCTCTCCGTACTCCACTCCCTTCATCGCTTTCAGCCCTGTGGCAGTGCCAAAGTATCTCTCCGCCGCGGCGCGGACGGCCTCCGGCAACTGATTGAACTCAATGGGGACCTCCGTGCCCAACACGGCTCCATCCGCGTCGGCGATGAGGAACTCGACGTGCTTGCCGCCGACCGTTGCTTCGACGTCATAGACCGTCTTCCCTCTCTCGATCTCTTTGTCAATCTGATCAACCTTCCCGCCAGCGGTGACTTTCTCGACCGCGGCGCGCGCGGGAGCCGACAACTCGGCGAGCGAAACGCGAACGTCCTTCTGGGCGGTTCCCGATTTGGTGGAGGCGCAACCGGCCATCAGGCCTGCCACCCCGACGGCCAGCATTGGGACAAGCATGAGACGACTGATCCTAGCTTGCATGTTCGTGACCTTTCTTTATTGGTTCGTCTTAACTCAGAGAATTGATTAGCCCGCGTCTTTCCCAGCCTCAAACATTCCATCACAATAGGGTCACCAGTCAATGACCTGATACGACGCATTTGTCATTTCATTCACCCGTCGTTTCATATGCATCAGCGCAACGGTTGAATATGATTTCGTTTATCGTTCCACATCAATCCCGGCATGGGCCGTTTTCCCGTCGAAAAATAGATTTCGGTTTTTGGACCGCAGCGGCAGCCTACGGAATGGAATGAGCGAGCGGCGCACGGATTTTGAACTGCTGCGGGATTTCGCCAGACACGGCGATCAGGTGGCCTTTGCGTCGCTAGTACGCCGGCATCTCGATCTCGTTTACGGCACGGCAATGCGGAAGGTCGAAGACCAGGGAGCCGCCGAAGAGATCGCGCAAAGCGTTTTCGCGGCGCTGGCGCGCAAGGCCTGGCAGTTCGCTTCCGACGATTCCCTGCCTGCGTGGCTTCATCGGACGGCTTTCCTCGAAGCGAGAGGGTGGTTGCGCGGCGAACTCCGCCGCCGCCGTCGCGAACAAAGCGCCGCCGAACTCGGCACGACCATGAAAACTCCGGACGAACAAACTGCGTTACGCGCCCTCGTTCCACTGCTGGACGAGGCGCTGCTGTCGTTGCGTGAACAAGACCGCGCGGCGTTGCTGCTGCGTTATTACGAGAGCCAGTCGCTGCGCGAAGTGGGCGCGTCACTGGGCGTGGCCGAGGGCACGGCGCAAAAACGCGTTGCAAGCGCGGTGGAAAAGCTGGCGCGATTCTTCCAGCGCCGCGGATTCAAAACCGTGACCGGCGCTGTCGCCGCCGCATCGTTGCAGCAGACAACCGCGTCGGCTCCCGCCGCAGTCGCCGCTGCCGTGACACAAGCCGCGACACAATTGACTCCGCCCACGCTGCTCGGTTTCGCGGCGTTGCTCTCGCGGTTCGCGAGCTTGACGAAGACGCAGACCACCGCATTGTGCGTCCTCCTCGCCGCTGCCCCGGTCGCCTGGCAATGGAACGAAGTCCGCGCGGCGGGGAAAGAGGCCATCGCGATGCAGTCGGGACTTGAGACCTCGCGCGCTCGGGAGGAGCGGTTGTCCAGCGAGACCGATCGACTGCGCGCGGAATCTGCGCGACTCAGCGGCGCGCTGACCGAGGCAACGCAGGCGCAAATGCGCGACGAAGCAGCGCTGCGCAAATTCGAAACGTTGGGGGCGCGAATTCGCAGCTTGCTGACCGACTCCAATTACCGCTGGCCGGAGGACTTGCCTTACGTTCGGATTCCGAAATCGGTGCTAAAGGAGCTTGGTCTACAGGCTATGTTCCGCTCTTCAGGGACAGTTTCGGAACCGGCGACGGAGATTCTGGGAATGACTCCTGAAGAACGGCTCGTGACGGAGCGGACGCTCGGAAATTATTGGAACGGAGTGAAGAGTCTCATGGCCGCCAGCGCTTACGAGACCAATATGCCCGTCGCGCAAGCCGGGCGACTGGCTAAAACTGTGATTATTCCGCCGCTCGGTCAGGAGCTGAAAACCCTGGCGGAAAACACTCGGGCGCAGCTCACGGACCGATTAGGAGCCGAGCGCGAAAACATGCTCTTTGGAGGTTGGGATGAGGGGGCAATTCAAATTTTCTGGCCGGGCAATCTTTGAAAGATTTCGGAGGAGCCTCAGGACTTCACAGTTTGGGTTGATCCCACCGCTTCCAAGACCAACGGACCTCTTTACGGCGCGAGCTGGCACAGCGGGTTCGGTGGAATGTCCCCCGAAGGAGGCGGGTCCTTGAATTTGTTTCCTCGGGAGATTGCCACGCAGTTTTTTGTTCCGTGGCTGCGGCAGTACGGCATCACAAACTCTATAACCCCTTGACCAATGAATAAGCTGCTGCTGTTTCTCTCGGTTCTGAGC
>QHOP01000534.1 GCA_003219345.1 Verrucomicrobiota bacterium | reverse complement strand
ATCCCGTTGATAATGACCTTTCCTCGCCGGACCTCGATCCGCTCGCCCGGCAAACCCACCACCCGTTTTAGCAACACCGTGTACGTGCCTTCTGCGCCCGCAGCGATCACATCTCCGCGCCGGGGTCCATGCCAATGGTAAGCCAGCCGATTGATAAGACTGATGCGACCGTGCCGGTAGGTGGGCATCATGCTGTTACCCTCGACGCGGATCGGAATGAAAACAAATTTGAACAACACGAAGCTGACGACCACCAGGGCGAACACGCGCGCGAACGTGCGCCGGGGTCGGCGGCCAACCAAGGCTCTGCCCCACCAGGAAGTAACTTCAAGGGGAGAACTTTTTGCTCCATTCGCCTGCACTTCAGTTTCCTTCAACACGCAACGTGCTGTTTAGTTTCGTAAAAGTAGAAAGGCCAGCAAGTCGAGAAAATCCTGCACCGTGAGCGCCTTCTCCAGCCCCTCCGGCATAAGCGAGACCGCCGATGGCTGATCGGACACCATTTCATTCGCCGGAATCAACACTCCTTTGCCGTCCGCGGTCGTCAACGTCACCGAACCGTCCGCGCCCTGCCCGACGAGCAACCCCGAATAACTCTGGCCCTCCTTCGTCTCGACGGTGTGCGTGACGAACTGCGGCGCAATTTCGCGTGAAGGATGCAGGACCGACTGCATGAGTTTCTCGCGATCGGCCGCGCGGGCAATAGTGGACAAATCCGGCCCGATCTTTCCACCGTGGTCTTCGATGCGATGGCAACGGGCGCAACCGACCGCGGGACTGAAAAAAACCCGACGCCCCCGCGCAGCGTCGCCGTTTTGCGCGAGCGCTTTGCGCCATTCGGCATCGGAGGAAGGACGTGCCACCGCCTGCGGAGCGAGCGCAAACCGCAACTGCTCGGCAAGGAGTTGATCGCGCGAACTGTTTCGCAGGGATTTTACCCTCCTTTCCAACGCTTCACGAATCGCCGGATGCGATGCCACTTGACGAAATGCCCGCGCCGTTTCGATCCGGACGTCCTCGGACGGATCATCCAACAAACCCGTCAATTTCGACAGCAGGTCCGCTGACCGACTGGACAAGGCCAACACCGCTTCAGCGCGCAATTCGACCCGATTCTTCCGATCGAGCGCCGTGTTGAGCAAAGCAGAATCGGCCTTCTCGCTCGGTGACTCGACCAAAGTGCGCGCGGCTTCGATGCGAAGCTGGCCGAGCCTGTCACTGCTCGGGTCGGCCAGGATTTGGACGGCCTTCGCGTCATCCTGTTTGACCTCCCTGATCAAAACCAGCGTCCGGACCGCACTGGATTTCGAAGAGGCCGATTGTTCTGCGGCCGCCACCGAATGGCCGGTCGTTCCCAAAATTCCGGCAGCCGCCGCGTAAGTCTCCAAGAGCACAGCCGAAACCGGTCCCGCAGATAACGCGACGTTCAATCGGTCCGCCAGCCGGACGAGCTTTTCCTCGCCGACCCAAACCAACGCCATCCGCCGGATCTCTTCGTCCGGATCCGCCAGCAGTTTTTCGAGGAGTTGAA
Organism: Verrucomicrobiota bacterium; assembly: GCA_003219345.1. GTDB lineage: Bacteria > Verrucomicrobiota > Verrucomicrobiia > Limisphaerales > AV2 > AV2. Next base: position 1,341 of record QHOP01000534.1, on the reverse strand, counting down.
TCGGCTTATCAAACTTCGCCCGGCGCATTGCCAGCAAAGCGCCGAGCCGCACGCGCGGGTTTTTGTTTTCGATTTCAACGGGAATTTTCCCGCTAAAGACGGGTTTGGCGAGTGAGCTGACCGCGGCCGAACGAATGAATGCATCATCGTCACTCAGCGCGCGCAACAGTTCGCCGTAATCCTTGAGTGAATCCGCGCGGAGCAGACGATTCATTCGTTCGCGAGCCGGATTTAATTTCGCTCCGGCCGGTACGCTGGCAGCGACGGTTGCTCTGACGCCGGGTTTCGTCGTCAATCGCCAGATGCGGCCTTTGCCGTGGACGGAGTAATCTTTGTCCGCCCAATCGGTGAAATAGACCGCCCCGTCCGGCGCGGCGGCAATGGCGACGGGGCGAAACCACTCGTCACTCTGGGCGACAATTTCGCGCTCGGCCCGCAACGACGCGCCGACCGGTCGCGGGCGATACAACTCCAGAAAATGATCGCCCCACGAAGTCACGAGCACAGCGCCGCGATAAGCCGACGGCAACCTGGCCGAATCGCAGTTGAGAATGCCCGAGGGCGCTTCCCCCGTGCCCGCCATCATGGGCAGCGTGCCGGGCAGTTCGCCGTTCCAAGCGACGAATGGATGCAAGCCGCTTCGGCCGTAGCGAAACTTGAAACCGTAGTCGCCCTGCTCCACCACGTCGAGCAAGCGGCAAGGCGGACGCGAATCGGGGTCGTTGTCAACGGCGAGCAGGTGGCCGCCTTGATAAAAGGCCAGAGCAAACGGGTTCCAAAAGCCGGTCGCCACGAGGCGCAGTTCACTACCGTCGGGTTTGCAGCGGAATATATTTCCGCCTTCGCCGCCGCCGCCGTGAGTGCAACCATCACTGCCTTTGAGCGTATATTTCTCGCCCAGATTTTCCCCCAGGCCGACGTAGAGCCAGCCGTCCGGTGAAAACGCGATGCCGCCGATGCCGTTGTGGGGATAATTGCCCGAGGTCTGCAATTCGAGAATGGTGGTGCGCGATTCGCTGATGCCGTCGCCGTCTTTGTCATGAAGGATGACGACGCCGTTGCGATGCGTCAGGTACAGTTCGCCGGACGGAGAAAACGCCAGGTTCATCGAGTGATAGAGATCGTCCGCGAAGATGGAAATTTTGTCCGGTTTGCCGTCGCCATTGGTGCCCTCGAAAATTTTCACGCGGTCGCGCTTCGGTCCCGGATAATCCGGCCTGGGAAAATGGGTGTGCGACTCGACGACGAAGAGGCGTCCGCGTTTGTCGACCGCAAGGCCGATAGGCGTGACGATGTCCGGCTCGGCCGCGAAGAGCGTCAACTGCAGTTGAGCATCGTTGA
>QHOP01000439.1 GCA_003219345.1 Verrucomicrobiota bacterium | reverse complement strand
TGAAACACCGTGGCAGGATTTGGTCCGCCCAATTCTGCCCTGACGGGCAGCGGGTAGTGACCGCTTCGGGGGATAAAACGGCAATCGTTTGGGACGCACGCACCGGAGAGCTACTCCTGGATCCACTCAAGCACGAAGCCGTAGTGTGGTCAGTCTGCTTTGATCCCAGCGGGACGAAAGTGGCCACAGCTTCGGCAGACAAAACCGCGCGAGTCTGGGAAGCGCGATCCGGCCGCGCACTGAGTCCGCCGCTCAAACATGAGGGCTCGGTCCGATCGATCCAATTCAGTCCAGACGGGCTAAGAGTGCTCACCGCCTCAGCCGATAAGACCGCGCGAATTTGGGACGCGCATACTGGCGCGCCATTGGGTGCCACCCTCAAACACGAATCCGAAGTCATTTACGCTCAATTCAGTCCGAGTGGCACGCGGGTGGCGACGGCATCCGCGGACAAAACGGCGCGGGTATGGGATGCACGCACCGGCCAGCCGTTAACGCAGCCGCTGCGGTATGAGGGACCGGTTTGGTCCGTTCAATTCAGTTCGGATGAACAATGGATCGTTGCGGCATCTGCAGACAAGACCGCGCGAATTTGGGATGCCCGCACCGGACAACCGCTCACTGAACCGCTCAAGCATGATTCCGAAGTCCAAACGGCTCGATTCAGTCCGAATGGGCGTTGGGTGCTGACGGTATCGGGGAACAAAGCTTATCTTTGGGAAATGCCGTATGCAGCGTCGGCCTTTCCTGGTTGGGCCGCTGACCTGGCCGAAGCGGTGGGGGGAATTCGGTTTAATGACTCAGGCATTTCCGAGGCTGTCCCCAAAGAGGCGCTTTTAAAATTGAGAGACGAATTTCCAAAAAGTCAGGCAGCAGATACCTATTCTCATTGGGCGAAATGGTTCTTCGCCGACCGCACCGCGCGCGCTGCTTCTCCTTCTTCAGCAGAAACCGCTCAGGAACACCTCAAGCAGCGGCCGCGCTGAACGCGCCAACTGCTGCGATGTGCGGTGGGGAATTTGATTGCATTCCAGGCCCCGGTTTTGTTAAAGAAACCCGCAAGCCCGTTTGTTTGCCAGATCGACAAACCTGATAGTGACTTTGTGTTGACAGAGCGCGTTCGCCGCGCCCGGCCAAAAGAGCCGCCTTACATTTCATGAATCAACGTACTGCCTGCGCCTGGTTGGAGCGGTTCGCGATGGGTTGCTGGCTTGGCATGTCGGCGATGGCCGGAGACGCCCAGACGGATGGCGCCAAGTCGCTGGGGAAATCCAAGGACCTTTTCGAACTCAGTCCGGCAGAACTCGCCCAACTGGAAATCACGCCAATCAATGTGCTGGGCAGCCACATGCATTTGCGGGGCCAATGGATGGCCGGCTACCGGTTTATGTATACCGACATGAGAGGAAATCTCGATGGCACAAGGAGCGTGAGCGTGTCCGATGTCTTGCAGAATTACCCCGTGGCGCACACCCGAATGACGATGGAGATGCACATGCTGGAGGTCATGTTTGCACCGTCGGACAAATTGACGTTCATGGCCATGGGCGACTACAAGCATAACTTGATGGACCATCAGATGCGGACCGGAGAGACTTTCACCACCAGATCCGAAGGTTTTGGCGACGTGTCGTTGATGGCGCTTTACAACGTGTTCGGAAACGTTCGAGAGCCGGGCCACCGCCTCGTCCTGAACGGTGGGATCAGTTTGCCGAGCGGCTCAATCAATGAACGGTTCCAAGGCCGACGGTTGGAGTACAGCATGCAGTTGGGTTCGGGCACCGTCGATCTGATTCCGGGTGTGACGTATCTGGGGCAGGCGGCAGATTGGGCCTGGGGAGCTCAGGCGCTGTTTACAGTTCGGCTCGGCGAAAATGACAACCATTATCGAATGGGAGACGGCTATCGCCTCAGTGCGTGGGGTAACTACAGAGTCACAGAATGGTTCGGCCCTTCCCTGCGCCTCGACTGGCGCGATTGGGACAATGTTCACGGCGCGGACCCTGAGTTTAACCCGGCTACCAATCCGGCATTTGACGGGCAGAAACAAAGGGGGCGTCAGCTCGACTTATTGATGGGACTGAATTTTTATGTGCCACACGGCGTTCTGAAAGGAAACCGGCTGAGCATTGAAGGCGGCATGCCGGTTTATCAATCGCTGGCCGGCCCGAACCTGAAAACCGATTGGCTGATCACCGTCGGATGGAGTTATACCTTCAATTGAACGGCCGGAGGCCTTAAATTATTTCGTGAATCGATGAAAGACCGGCCAGAACGTTCCAGCGAAAGGCGACCAGGATCAGGGTTGCAGCAAGGCTGTTGCCGCTGTCTGTCGAGCCTTCTGCTCCTCGGTTCGGTTGTTTTCTTTCTCACTGCGGCGCGGGCGCAGACGGGCACTCCTAGAGAGTATGAGCTCAAGGCTGTTTGGCTCTATAATCTTTTGAAATTCGTCGATTGGCCGTCCGACGTGTTGTCGCCGCAGAGCGAAGCCTTCACGATCGGCATATTAGGCGACAGTCAATTCGGTGAAGCTCTCGATCGGCTCCGCGAAAAGACCATTAAGGGCAAAAATATATTGGTCAAACATCTGGCCGGCCCCTCGGATGGTCGCGACTGCCAGATCATCTTCATTTGCGTTTCTGAAAAGGAGCGGCTGCCGCAGATACTGGAAACCCTCAAACGGACGCGGGTCCTGACGGTGGGAGAAACGGCGGGCTTTGCCGAAGAAGGTGGAATCGCCAATTTGATCGCCGAGCGAAACCGGGTCAGGTTGGAGATCAACAACAGTGCCGCCTCGCGTTCCGGGCTGACGATCAGTTCGCAATTGCTCAACGTGGCCACGCTTAAGGATAGCTAAAGCCGGAGCGGCAGTTACTTGAGAATTTTGCCGAAGTCGCCTTCGACTGGCTCGATTTCGATTCGACCACCACTTCCTGCAACGGGAGCTGCGCCTTTGACTTTCTGCACAGCGACAACGGGCTTCGGCGCTGTCCCCAGCGGCGGGACGTTCGCCGCCTGAACCTCGTCCGTTTCGCTGTCCGGTGCTTCGGAATTTTGCCCCGGCATATGCCAGTTGGCACGTTTCTGCAGCCAGTGACGGTACCGCGCAAAGGTCCACATGCCCTGCTCAGCCCCGGTTTCCAGCGCGGAGATGATTTTGAAAAAATCCCGGTTGCGGATGTGCGCCTTCACCGGGTTGGTTGGAATGAGAATCTCGCACTCCGGCACGCGAATGTTAAGGTCGGACCGGAAACGGAGCCGTTGCGCCACCACCGCAACGAGGCAATCCGCCAGTTGCGCCGCCACGCTGTTTTGGATCTCCGACGGAAACGCGGCCACCACGCGCTGCAACGCTTCGGCGCAGGTTGAGGAATGAACCGTCGTCATCACGAGGTGGCCGGTCTCCGCGGCATTGAGCGTCAAGCGCATCGTTTCCGATTCGCGCATCTCGCCAACCATCAACACGTCCGGGTCTTCGTGCAACGAGTCGAGCAACGCCTGCTCGAAGCTCGGCGTGTCGCGACCCACTTCGCGTTGCCGGATATAGGCCTGCCGCGGACGAAGCGTGTATTCGATCGGACTTTCAATCGTCACGATATGCCGCGCTTCGGTCAGATTGATTTCCTGGATCAACGCAGCCAGCGTTGAAGATTTGCCGCTACCGGTCGGGCCACTGACGAGGATTAAACCGTTGTCGTGCGCGACGAGGTTCTTCAGATCGGGATGAAGGTTAAGCTTCTCGATGGTCGCTTGAAACGTAGAGAGCAGTCGGATGGCGAATCCGACCCCCCGCGCCGTTTGCAGGATGTTGATCCGGCAGCGCACGCCTTGAATGGTGCGGGAGAGGTCAGCCGATCGGCGTTCCAGAAAATTCTGCCACTGCGGTTCGCCGATGACGTCCCGCGCCCAGGCCAGCAGCCTTGTGGCGTCCACCGGTTCACCGACGGTGCGCAGCGAACCGCGGACGCGCAGCGCGAGCGGCAATCCGGCTTCCAGATGCAGATCGCTGGCGCCCTGCTGTCGCGCCACAGCAATTAACGAGTCCAGTGTCATAAATCCGCTCGCCAGAATTAACGATGTTCGTCCGGGTGACGCCGAAAGTCACGCCCACATTTGCCGGTCTCGGACGCCGAATGGCCGCCTGTTTGGCTTGCGATATTTGCAAAGTCAGCCACCATAGTGACGCGAGCCTCATGCTTGATTAAGTGCGGCAAAACGGTCGGCGGGGCCGGCCGAACGCAAATGACTTATGGGTTCAGGTCGGTTACAACATCAGCGCTACGAATTGAAATATCACGTCCACGAGGCGAAGGCGTTTCGCATTCGGGATTTCGTGCGGGGCTACCTGGAAATTGACGAATACAGCGCGCTGCAACCGGACCGGTCGTATCCCACGCTGAGCCTCTATCTCGACTCGGACGGTCTGGAGACGTACTGGTGCGCTATTAACGGGGACCGGAATCGATTCAAGCTCCGCCTGCGCTACTACGACGACGAGCCTGACACGCCGGTCTTCTTCGAAATCAAACGACGCGAGGACAACGTCATCCTGAAAGAGCGCGGCGGCGTGCGCAAAGACGCGGTGCGCTGGCTGCTGGCCGGCCACATGCCCGAACGCAAGCACATGCTCAATCCGAACGACAACGAGGCGTTCGTGGCGGTGCAACGGTTCTGCCACTTATCACTCCAACTGAATGCCCGACCCAAAATGCACGTCGCCTACCTGCGCGAGGCGTATGAAAATCCAAATCGCAACAACGTCCGTCTGACCATGGACCGCCAGGTGGAAAGCCAGCCGAGCCCTACGCCGCGTCTCATCGCTAAAAGCCCCAAACCGCACCTCGTCTTCGGTAAAACGGTGATCCTGGAGTTGAAATTTACTGCGCGCTACCCCAAATGGTTCCGCGACCTGGTGGAAACATTTAATTGCACGCAAATGGGCGCCGCCAAATATGCCGAGGGCATTCTCATCAAAGGCGAGGACTGGGTCCGGCGCGGCTGCTCTCCCTGCTCGCCTGAAAACGTCCTGGAGGAGTTTTTGACGGCGGAAAAGTACCGAGGATTGTTCGACGCCACAACGCAGGCGAAAGCCTGAACAAACGGAGACGTTCAACAACTTGTCGGCACTTCCTGCAGCACCTCGACGCAATGCGGAATCGCGCCGACCACGAAAGCGAGGCATTCAACCGCGCCTGCCGGCTTGCCCGGCAGACAAATCACCAACGCCTTGTCCACCACGGCGGCGAGATTGCGGGAAAGAATTGCGTTTTTCGTAATCTTCATCGATTCCAGTCGCATCACTTCGCCGAAACCCGGCAGTTCGCGCGCCGCGATTTCACGAACGGCTTCGGGCGTCACGTCACGCAAAGCCACGCCCGTACCGCCGGTGGTGAGGATGAGTTGGCAATCCTGGTTGATCTGCTCCCGGATGGCGCGTTGGATGTCGCGCTTTTCGTCCGCCACCAGCTCTTCCGCGACCACTTTCCAGCCGTAGCCCTCCGCCGCCTTCTTGAGCGCCGGCCCGCCGAGATCGTCGTAAAGCCCTTTCGACGCCCGGTCTGAAATCGTGATGATGCCAACTGGGATTTGCATATCGTTCACTCGTTGAATCGTTAAAACTTTGAATCGTAACTTCCGCAGAAGCCTGGCCGTTTTAACGCTTCAACGTTTCAACGTTTTTAACGGTTCACAGCATCGGTCTCAACGTTTGGTCTTCGACACGAGTTTGATGTCGATGATTCGCATCTTTTTGTCCGCCGCCTTGCACATGTCGTAAATCGTCAAAGCCGCAACACTCACCGCCGTGAGTGCTTCCATCTCTACTCCGGTTTGGGCCGAGATTTTCGCCGACGCGGTGATGACAATGCGGTCGAGGCCTTTGGGAACGTCAAAATTCACTTCGCAATGGGTGATCGGCAGAGAATGGCAAAGCGGAATCAACTCGCCGCACTTCTTCGCCGCCTGAATGCCCGCTAACCGCGCCGTGGCCAGCACGTTGCCTTTCGCAATGGCGTTCGACTCAATCAACTTGATGGTTTCGCGCCGCAAACGGATTTCACCGCGCGCAACCGCTTCGCGCCGTTGCACCGGTTTCGACGACACGTCCACCATGCGCGCCTCTCCATTCGTGCCGATATGGGTCAGTCGTTTCATCAGGCGTTGTTCGCGCCACAAAAAAGCACAAAAGTCACAAAATAGAAATGCGAATCGAGCCTGCCTTTTTGTGCTCTTTGCGCCTTTCGCGGCCAAAAGAATTCAAATGGACTTCTTCCACTCCTCAATCGCCGCGCGCATCTGATCAGCGGCATTCAGGCGCGGCTTCACGAACTTCGGCGTGAACCATGGGAATGTGCCCAACAAATCGGTCGTCACCAGAATCTGCCCGTCGCAGTCCGGCCCGGAACCGATGCCGATGGTTGGCACGGAAATTTTCTCCGTGATCTCCCTTGCGACTGGCGGCGTGACGAGTTCCAACACGATCGCAAACGCTCCCGCATCCGCCAGCGCCTGCGCATCGGTGAGCAAGGCTTCACGCTCGGATTCCACTTTGCCTTTGACGTGATAGCCGCCTTCCTCGCGCACGCTCTGCGGCAACATGCCCAGATGGCCGAAAAAAGGGATGCCTTCCGCGATGATGGCGCGGACTTGCGGCAATATCCTGCGTCCACCCTCGGCCTTGACCGCCTCGGCACCGGCTGCAACAAGTCGCTTCGCGTTGGCGACTGCGCTTTCGACTGTCTCGTAACTCCGATACGGGAGGTCCGCTGCCAGCAGCGCGGTTGGTTTCGCCCGCGCCGCCGCCCGCACATGATGCTCCATTTCGCTCATCGTGACGTGCGTCGTATCCGGATAACCGAGCACGACCATCCCCAACGAATCGCCGACGAGGATGAGGGGAATGCCGATTTCATCGAGCAGCTTGGCCATCGGATAGTCGTAGGCCGTCAGCGCAGGAATCTTCTGTCCTTTCATCTTCCGAATTATCTCGGCCGTCACCTTCGTCGCACTCATATCTGAACCTTCACGCCGGAGAGGAAATGCCACAAGTGGAAAATCACTGGAGCTTCTGGAACGGATCGGCACCACCACCAAGCCTGATGTGGCGCACTTATTCCCCTCACCCGGCCTGAAGGCCACCCTCTCCCCATCGGATGGGGAGAGGGACGGGGTGAGGGGTCTTCCAGACCTGACTCGATATGGTGGTAGTGCCAAGTTGCGCCCTTCTGAAACTCCGCGGCCAAAGCGGGAGGAGAAATCCGAATGACGAATGTCCAATGACGAAAGAAGTTCAAAACCCGCAGGGAACATTTTTTGTTTGCGCGGACTCGACCCGGAGATAGGCTGCTCGCATCAACCGTTTTCCATCATGCAAACACAAACCACGAAATCCAATCGCCGGGACTTTCTGAGAACCACGGGCCTGGGATTGGGCGCGCTCGGATTGGCGACCACAGCCGGCTTTGGCGCCGAGAAGCCGAATCCTTCTTTTGCCACACCTTCAAAGATTCGGCTCGGTACAGTCACCTACAATCTCGCGAAAGATTGGGATCTCGCCACCATCCTCAAGAATTGCCAGAATGCCGGGTTCGAAGGAGTCGAATTGCGCACCACCCATGCCCACGGCGTCGAAGTCACGTTGAACAAGGCGCAGCGCGAGGAAGTGAAGCAGCGGTTTCGGGATTCAAACGTCGAGTTGATGGGACTCGGCAGCGTGTTTGATTATCACACTCCCGACCAGACGAAGTTGCGCAAGGACATGGAGGCGACGAAGGAATACATCGTTCTCGCGCACGACGTCGGCGCGCCCGGCGTCAAAGTCCGGCCCAACGCGCTCCCCAGGGAAGTGCCTGCGGAAAAAACGCTGGAACAGATCGGGAAGTCGCTTCGCGAGCTGGGCGAGTTCGGCGACGGTTACGGCGTGCAAATCCGGCTCGAAGTGCACGGCACGGAGACCTCGCTGTTGCCGAACATCAAAACCATCATGGACGCCGCCGGTCACCGCAACGTCGGCGTGTGCTGGAATTCGAACCAGACCGACCTCGCGGGCGAAGGGTTCGACCACAATTTCAATCTGGTGAAGGCCAAAATCTTCACAGTCCACATGCGCGATCTGTATCTCGACGAATATCCATTCCGCAAATTGTTGACGGGGCTGAACGAAATCGGGTTCACCGGTTTTTGCCTTGCCGAAATTCCCGAGAGCAACGACCCGGTGCGCGTGATGAAATACTTTCGCGGGCTGTTCCTGGCGTATCAGAATCTGCTGTGATCACTGAACCACGAATGGACACGAATGAACACGAATATTTTAGACAAGGATTTCACGAATTGCCGCGAATTGCCGGGAAGACAATTCCATTTCCCATGAAAAAGCCGTGTGGATTTCTTTTTGCTTTTTGCCTCCTTCTTACGGCCGTGGCGCTTCCAGCCGCGAACACAGCCAAAGCTGACACCCGCAAACTCAACGTTTTGTTTATCGCCGTGGACGATTTGAACAATCACCTCGGTTGTTATGGCAGTCGCATCGTCAAATCACCGAACGTGGACCGGCTCGCCAGGCGGGGCGTGCGGTTCGACCGGGCCTACTGCCAGTTTCCGCTGTGCAGCCCCAGCCGCGTTTCGTTGCTGACCGGTTTGCGGCCGGACACGACCCGGATTTTCGATCTGCAAACCGACTTTCGCAAATCGACTCTGCCCAATGTCGTCACGATGCCGCAGTTGCTCCGGCAGAACGGCTACTTCGCCGCGCGTGTCGGGAAGATTTTTCATTACGGCGTGCCGGGCCAGATCGGCACCAGCGGGCTCGACGATCCGCAATCGTGGGACCAGGTGACCAACCCGCGCGGCCGCGATCGGGATGAGGAAGACAAGGTCACCAACCTCAATCCGAAACAGCGCGGCCTTGGCGCGGCGCTGGCCTGGTATGAATCGCCCGGCAGCGATGACGAGTTTACCGATGCCAGGGTTGCGGCGGAGACGATCCGGTTGCTCGACGAGCACAAGGACAAACCATTTTTCATCGGCTGCGGCTTTTATCGCCCGCACGTGCCATGGATTGTGCCCAAGAAGTATTTTGACCTGTACCCGCTCGAGAAAATTCCGCTGCCGAAAGCCCCGCCAAACGATCGCGACGACATCCCGCCGGCCGCGCTCTGGGTCAACCCGGCGAACTACGGGCTGAGCGACGAGGATTGTCGCCGCGCCATTCGCGCCTACTATGCCTCGATCAGCTACATGGACGCGCAGCTCGGCAAAGTGCTCGACGCTCTCGACCGGCTCAAGCTTTGGGACAAAACGATCGTAATCCTCTGGGGCGATCACGGCTGGCATCTCGGCGAGCATGGTTTGTGGCAGAAGATGAGTCTGTTCGAGGAATCGGCGCGGGTGCCATTGATCGTCGCCTCGCCAGGCGCGAAAGCCAACGGAAAGTCCAGCCAACGCGTCGTCGAGTCGCTCGATGTCTATCCGACCGTCGCCGACTTGTGCGGTTTGACACCGCCGCACCATCTTGCCGGCGCGAGTCTGCGGTCGTTGCTCGATAATCCGAAGGAGGGCTGGGATCGACCGGCCTACACCCAGGTGACGCGTGGCGGCAACGAGGGCAGGTTCATGGGCCGCACGGTTCGCACGGAACGCTGGCGTTACACTGAATGGGATGATGGCCAAAAAGGGATGGAGCTTTACGACCATGAGAAGGATCCGCGCGAGTTCACCAATCTTGCCAACGATCCGAAGTACGCGAAGGTCGTGGCCGAAATGAAACGAGTGCTTCAGCAGGGACGCGGTGAACCGTGGCCGGCGGCCGGGAAAAAGCTTGAGAAATGAAAGAAACGCTCGCCCTCACCCCGGCCCTCCCCATGAACCGACCCACCCCTGGCCCCTCCCAGGAGGGGAACTCGGCAAGCGTGCCCGACATTGGCTCCCCTCCTCCGGAGGGGTTGGGGGTGGGTTCATGGCTCCGATTCGCGTCCAAATTCTGGAGGTTCTCCCTACCCACGAACCCAGAGGAACATCCAACATCGAACATCCAAGGCCGAACATCGAATGGCACCGGGAATCCTCGCTCACTTCGGCGTTCGAAGTTCGATGTTGGACGTTCGATGTTTTCCAGCGGTTCGGGGGTTTCAATGCGCGAATTGTCATTTCCGGGAAATCTCTCCCCCAGGAGAGGGACTCACTTTCCAGGTGCTGGGAAGAGTCGCCAAATGGTGAGCCGTTGCGGAGTGCTCGCCCGCTTCTCCCTCTCCTTGGGGGAGAAGGCCGGGGTGAGGGCGAGCGTCTGATTGCACTGAGGTCACCGCTTATGACTGTCGTGAAACCCAAAACCATGAGAGCCTCTTGCATTCATTGGTTTAAGATCACGGTTTTGTCCTGTTGCTACTTAGGCGGAACGATGGAGTTGTCAGACGTGGACGCGCCGAAGAGCGACCGACCGAACATTCTCTACATCATGGCCGATGATCACGCGGCCCACGCCATCAGCGCTTACGGCAGCCGGATCAACCAGACGCCAAACATCGACCGCATTGCCAAAGAAGGGATGCGGTTCGTGAATTGTTTCGTCGTCAACTCGATCTGCACGCCCAGCCGCGCGGCCATTCTGACGGGCAAATACAGCCACCTCAACGGGGTGCCGGTGTTCAATCGGTTCGACGGCAGCCAGCCGACGCTCGCGAAATACCTTCAGGCCGCAGGCTATTACACGGGCATGATCGGCAAATGGCATCTGTTCAGCGACCCGATCGGGTTTGATTACTGGAACATCCTTCCGGGCCAGGGCGTGTACCACGACCCGGTGTTCATCGAAATGGGCGAACGCAAGAAGCACCAGGGTTATGTCACCGATCTGATCGCGGACTTTTCCATCGAGTTCCTGAAGAACCGGCCGAAGGACAAACCCTTCTTCCTCATGTGCCATCACAAGGCGCCTCATCGCCCGTGGCAACCGGACGCCAAACACGCGCGCATGTACGAGGATGTGGATATTCCCGAACCGCCGACGTTCAACGACAATTACCGGACGCGTTCCGACGCGGCCCGGGAAGCGACGATGCGGATTGATCGCGACCTGACCGGGACAGATTTGAAACAGGACCCGCCGCCCGATCTTTCCGGCGCCGCGCTCAAACACTGGAAATACGAGCGCTACATCAAGGACTATCTCGCGTGCATCGCCGCGGTGGATGACAACGTCGGCCGCCTGCTCGATTACCTCGACCAGAGCGGCCTCGCGGAAAACACCGTCATCATCTACACGTCCGACCAGGGATTTTTCCTCGGAGACCACGACTGGTTCGACAAACGGTTCATGTATGAGGAATCGTTGCGCATGCCTTTTCTCATCCGTTATCTCGGCCATATCAAATCCGGCACGGTCAACGACGGCATGATTCTCAACGTGGATTTTGCGCCGACACTCATGGAGTTTGCCGGATTGCCGATACCATCGGACATCCAGGGACACAGCTTCACCCCGCTGTTGCGGGGCGAAAACCCGAAGGACTGGCGCACAGCGATGTATTATCGCTATTACCACTATCCGCAGGACCATCGCGTCCAGCCGCACTACGGCATCCGCACGGAGCGTTACAAACTGATTTACTTCAACAAAATCGATCAATGGGAACTGTTCGATTTGCGGAAAGACCCGCGCGAACTGAACAACGTCTTCGCGGACCACGCCTACGCCGAAACGGTGAAGAAATTGAAGGACGATCTCTATCGGTTGAAAAAGGAACTGAAAGATGAAGACCAGTTCGCCAACGGCGTGCCCAAGGACGCGCCGTGATGGGCCAATGAAAACAAAATCCGCTTTCTCTTTTCGATCTACGAATCCACCTCCGTCCTCTCCCAGGAGTAGAAGTCGACCGGTGTGTCGAAACATCCGCTCCAAGCTTCTGGAGAGGTCGGGGATGGGCCTGGCAACGCGAGTCGCAGGCGCGATCGAGCTTTTGGGCGTCTGCTTGACGGTGTCGCTGGTCACAACGGGAGCAGCGCAAAGCAACGTTGAATTGGTGGAAGTCCGAAAAATCTGGGATCGAGCCCCCCACAACGCGTTCACGGACCTCCTGCGGTTCACGGACAAATGGTTCTGCGTGTTCCGCGAGGGCAAAGCTCACGTATCACCTGATGGCGCGCTGCGGGTGATTACGTCAGAGGATGGCAAAAACTGGACCTCGGCGGCTTTGCTCACTTACCCGCAAGCGGATTTGCGCGACGCCAAGATTACGGTGACGCCGGACAATCGCCTGATGTTGAGCGGGGCGGCGGCGTTGCGTCAGCCGGCGGAGTTCAAACATCAATCGCTCGCCTGGTTTTCAAAAGAGGGGCGAGAGTGGAGCGAGCCTGTCAAAATCGGCGACCCAAACATTTGGCTCTGGCGTGTGGCATGGCGCAAGAAGACGGCTTACAGCATCGGCTACGACACTGCGGCGGAAAAATTCGTTCGCCTTTACTCAAGCCAGGACGGACGCCGGTTCGACCCGCTCGTTTCCAGCCTCTTCGACGAAGGCCAGCCCAACGAAACTTCCCTCTTCTTCCAGCCCGACGACACCGCCCTTTGCCTGCTGCGACGCGATGGCAACGCGGCATCGGCGAAACTGGGCCTCGCCAGGCCGCCTTACACAAATTGGGACTGGCGGGACCTCGGTGTAAAAATCGGCGGGCCGCACATGATTCGTTTGCCCGACGGTCGCATCGTCGCCGCGGTTCGACTTTATGATAATGGCGCGCGGACGTCATTGATGTGGCTCGACTCGGACGCCGCCAGGCTGACCGAGTTTTTGAAATTGCCGTCCGGCGGGGACACGAGCTACGCCGGATTGGCGTGGCACGAAGGGTTGCTTTGGGTCAGTTACTATTCATCACACGAGGGAAAGGCCTGCGTTTACCTGGCGAAAGTGAGAATACCGCTTAACCCGTAGCGTCGCGCGTCTCCACGCGAGCGTGCGCTGAGGACACCGCACGCTACATCCAGGCCAGGACACTGCCAGCCGTTCGGCCTGTTTGCGTTTTGTGGCGCTGAGGTCTATTTTTGGGCGAAGCCAACAGGCGGGAACGCAAACGCGCTAAAGGTTTGCTTCCTGCCAGCGACACTCAGGTTCCGCGGCGAACGTTCTCGAACCTCGCGGAGCGGACAACAACAAACCAAAGGCCCGTCATGAAAAACATCAACGAATGCAGACGGTGGATTGAGTCGCACATGGACATCGTCATTGATCTGGTCCGCATGTATCTGGGAGTCGGGTTGTTCGTCAAAGGGATTTACTTCCTGATGCACCAGGTAGAACTGAAAAAGCTGCTGGAGGGAGCGGACAACCTGGCGTTCGGGCAGGGCGCGGTAGCTCATTATATTATCCCGGTCCATCTGGTGGGTGGACTGTTGCTGGCCATCGGTCTTTTGACCCGGCTGGCGGCGCTGGCCCAAATACCGATTCTGATCGGCGCAATCTTCTACATCTGGCTGCCAGAGGTGCTGGTCTTCGAGCAACGGCAGAATCTGGAATTTTCTGCACTCGTGCTGTTTTTGCTGACGCTGATCTTCGTTTACGGCGCAGGCCGCTTTTCGGTGGATTACCTGATCACCCGGAAGGAAAGTCGTCAGACCCAGGCACACTCACCGGCATGACCCGCCACGCCGCGCGGACGGGCGATGATTTCTCTCGCCGCACGCTGACGCGTCCTTCCCCATGAACCTCGTAGCCGCCGACGTGAGTCGGCGCACTTGTTTGCTTTCCAGGCAAAGGATCAGCGCCGACTCACGTCGGCGGCTACGGTTCAGGGGATTCAACGCGCGAATCGTAAATCTCTCGCCGTTGGAAAGGGAGAGAGACGGGTTGAGGGGACGCGCAGCCTTTCGGAAATGATTTCCGGCAACCGCTCTAACAGAGACAACCGGTGCGACGGCTGTTCTACTCGTCAATCAGTTCACACCTGCAAAGACCTTGTTATCGCCCGAAAATCCGATACAGTCCGCCGCGTGAAAATCAAACCTTTTGCCCATGAACACGTTTTGTTCATTTCAATCTGCCTTCTGGCCCTTGCGACCAGGCCTGCGTCTGCTGCCGATGGAAAATCCGGTATCGGTCTCAAGTTGATCGCCGAAGGCTTCACTTCACCCACGACCCTTATCCCGCTCGACGATGGTTCGGGGCGGTTGCTCGTGGCCGATCAAATCGGGATCATTTACGTGCTGACAAAGGACGGCATCAAAGCGGAGCAACCGTTCTTTGACGTGCGCAGCCGACTGACGAAATTGATCGAAGGTTTTGACGAACGCGGCCTGCTCGGCCTGGCGCTGCATCCGGGTTTCAAAGAAAACCGGAAGGTTTACCTGGAATACAGCGCGCCGCGCCGCGACAGCGCGCCGTCAGACTGGGACAGCACGCTGCACGTGTCCGAATTCAAAACCTCCGAAGCTGATCCAGCGCGCGTCGATCCCTCGTCGGAGCGCGTGCTGCTGGAGATTGACAAGCCTTATTTCAACCACAACGCGGGCTGCCTCGCCTTCGGGCCGGATGGCTATCTTTATATCTCCGTCGGCGATGGCGGCAACTTTAATGACGAAGGCCGGGGCCATTCGCCGCAAGG